>VAZS01000216.1 GCA_005884855.1 Alphaproteobacteria bacterium
AGTAAATACAGTCTCTCTTCCATTTGATACGCCCTCGCGCCTACTTGTTGTATAGCTTCCGCTCCTGCCACGTGGGGAAGTACATGCTCCGGGCTACACAGCCGACGGCCCAGTCAACCCAAAAAGCACAAAATAACGCCATCATGGCGAGTAGTATGCGTATGGTGGATCAGACTCCTGCTGAGTTCGAGGGCGTGGCGCTATTTCTTCGCTCAGGTGACATCGACACCGAGTTGAACAATCCGCAGATGATGGCGGCTGTTGAACTCAGCAAGAAAATCGGTTGGCGCGGAGCCGTCGAATCTACGTTTGGCCCGCGCGAGATCGCTTATATCTGCAATGAAAACCGATGTAAGTTTCTCGGATTGCTCAATTTGCTTTTCACGCGAGTTCGTTGCGAACAGCAGTCTCAGCTGAACGTCAACTTTGCGTGCGGCGGCCACGACTGCACGTTGCCCTATCCGAACGATTCCTACGATGTTGTCATTCTTAATCTCGTCCTTGAGTGGTGCGCCACGGCTACGGGAGCGGTCCTCGAGTTGTCGGCGGAAGATGGTCAACGTCTGATGTTGTCTGAGATACGCCGGGTTCTCAAGCCAGGTGGCGTTTTGCAACTCAATACAAAAAACCGCTTTTCGTACCGCTTGATGCTCGGAGGGCGCGACGAGCACTGTCACGATATGCGGTTTGGAAGCGCACTGCCGCGTTGGTTGCTTCGACGACTGCTGTCAAAACCGCCACTTGGTCACTTGCATTCTTACGGAGCACTACAGCGCCTGGTTCAGAGTGCTGGGTTATCTCCGTTTGCCACCTATTGGGCTGTTCCTGAAATGAGGTTCCCTGAACATTTTGTTGAAACCGACGCGGCTTCGATTCGAGCTGCCCGGCCTTCTCTTTTTAAACAAAGCAACACGAGAGCTACCAATCTGCTGATGAAAGTGACTCCGGCCAGATTGGTTCGTTACTTCACACCCGGATTGTTCCTAATCGCACGAAAGTAACAGGTACGAGCGCCTATGACTAGCGGCGGTTCAGCTTCGCATCCGTTCCCAAAGGCAATCTGGATGGCTACTAACGCCCGTGCTTTACCGAGCATGTCACCCCAATTTATAGATCGTCTTGCACAGAAGCTTTCGCCGTACCGTTCGAAGTTGGGAATGCCTGAACAGCACAGGCAAGTTGCACTCGAAGTTCTCCGCGAGAACTCCTTGGTTGCAGATGGCACCGCGCTTTTTCTCGTCGAGAAGAAGTTTATACTGCATCTATCGCCCACGTCCTTTCCTGACGTTGCAGCGGCTGAAGTGCTTGCCATGCAAGCGGCTAAAGCCGGCCTCGGGCCAAAACTTGGATCGGTCATCCTGGATGTGACTCTGTCCGGTGAACTCGATGGGCGAAGCTTTATGGCTTTGCCGCGCTGTCGGCCAATGAGTAACAACAAACTTGTGCGTGCTTGGCAGCGAAGGGCTGTTCGGCCAGTGGCTCTTCGATGGCTCCGTGGTGTCGTGGAGCTGGCTGAGCCGCCCTCAACACCAGCCGCAGACAAATTCCTTGCAGCACTTGATCATTTGGCATGGATGGATGCCATTCCTTGTCAAATCCGATCAGCCGCAAAAGTCTCTATGGCGAAGATATCTGCCAAAGAAGCGACCCCTCGCTTCGTACCCATGCATGGTGATTTCTGGGCAGGTAACATTCTCAGTTCAAGACACGAGCCAATGATAGTGATCGATTGGCGGGGCTCCTTGATGGAAGGCTTTGCTATCTATGACCTTATTCGCTTCGCAGTATCACTGAACTTGCGTCCTGCCGTTTTGCGGACCGAGCTCGCATACCATGCGAGCTCCTTGGGAGCATCAGAACAAGATACCATGATTTTTCTTCTTGCCGCCTTGGGACATTTCTCCGCGAACCTTGGAGAGTTTCCTGTCGTCAGCTTTCGGCAGATGGCCATTGAAGCATTTTCAATGCTTGCTGCCGCCGTAGCTGATCAAGGCGGCGCTTTGTAAGCAGCGCGATCAGGAAATAAAGTCCGCGATGCATGATCGCAAATAGCGGACCTTCGGTGGTCGGCTCTCCCGTGAACCGCTCGTTGTTCTGCTGCTCGAGTTTGCTCCATAAACAAAGGGGAGCCCTGCCATGGCTCCCCTTTTTCAATTTCCTGCCAGTGCTGACGGCGTCTTATTGCCGACAACCACGGCGTCAGCAAAATTCTTCTGTAGCTCGGCATATTCGTACTCTTGTGCGACTGCCGCACACGACAGAACGGCTAACGAGCATGCGACCACTACGATCATACGCACCATTGGATATCCTCGTTGATCTGGGCCAGTCAGCTTGGCATAACAGATTCTCACTGACGAGCTTCGGTCACAAATCGCTGTGCTACTGTCGTTAGGTGCCCAGAGTGCGGGACAGCGATGCCGATGAAAAGCAGAAACAAAGAGCTGTGGGATAAGGCTGCAGATGAGCGACGGCGTTGCAGAGATTGGTTGCTTCCGTTCATGCAAAACGGCCAGCCCAAACTCTTAACCAAGGCCGAGCTTCAAGAAGTAGCGTTGCGGGAACTCAACGTGTCAAAGAGCTCTTTTGATTTTGGATGGATTGACGCAATCGAGAGGACTGGTCGCCATGATTGGTATGAACCGCTACCGAGACGATCACGCACGAAGAGCTAAATTGACGCCCATTTCAGCTCCCTCACCGAGTTGGCCATGACGGTCACCAACATCGAAATTTCACCAGCGAAACTTCGGTCGCGATCAGCACAGCGCCCCAGTACAATCCCGTCAGCCCAAGACGAAGCCCGACGATGCGTTAAAAAAAGTTGGGTGCAGCGAAACACTGCGAGACAGCAAAACGCATCGATGAAGCTCGCAAAGCAATGGCGCAAAAACAAGCATCGTGCACAGAAGAAAAGACTGAGTCCTAGACAAAAAGTTGACAAGCAGATTCGAGGGAGCAAAAACTGCTGCGACACGGCAACGACTGCACTTGCCGTGAACGTATAAGCACTGCCACGGCAAGCTGGCTTAACGACCATTCAATGACTTCGCGTGTTTGCTGCTAACTAGAGGCAGCCAGGCAAGCTTGGTTGCGATAACTATTCCGGTTCCTCTTCGGCGTGCCCGGTCAGCAACTGGGCGAATTCTTGGTCGTCAATCTCGGTTTGGGCAACCAGGACGCTGCAGCGAAGATGCTTGATCAGGTATGTTCCAACTGAGCTGAACCACCATCGCGCCAGCGCTCCGTCGGGACGGTGGCCGATGACGACGAGGTTTGCTCCGATCTCTTCGGCGACTTTAGCGATTTCACGTCCGGCTTCGCCGATGCCTAGCCGGGCGGTCGGTGCGAAGCCCATGGCTTTAAGACGCTCCACGCCTTCCGCGAGGATGTTCTTGTAGTCTTCGATCTGTTCGCTAATCGGGAGCACGAAGCCGCCATCCAAAGTCCCAATCCCGCCCGAAGTCTCGACAACGGCAAGCAGGAGCACCTCAGCGCCGCAGAGTTGAGCGATTCTCGCGCCCTCCCGCAACGCCCGGCGTCCCTCGATTGAGCCGTCATAGGCAAGAAGGATTTTCTTGTACACGAAATGCTCCCATTCGGGACGGAGCCGTTACCGAAGTCTACCACGCAAGCTCTTAAAGCGGCATCGCCATTCGTTCCGAGGTGCGGCAAGGCCCTTGTTGAGCGCGCCAAAACCCTCCGACGCTGCTCATGCGCTCTCTCTGGGCTGCCGGCTATCGCCGAATTTCGTTCGCTGTGTACGGTGCCCGACTCCTGCACGTGCTCCCAGAACGGAGCGTCCGGAACTGTGACGTTGGCGAAGCGTTTAGCGTGACCTGTGCTGAGTTCCGCAGGAGCTTAAATGGCGCTTAGCTTCGATCAGATCGTTGTCCGCGAGTCGCAGACACCGCAGACCCGGCCGAAGAAAATCCTGGAGAGTGTCCTCCACTTTCTGGCCTATCACTTTATTCTATCCCGCCGTTCTACGCGGCACGTAACCGTTGCCGGCCTTGACCTGACTGTTGGGCCAACAGTTTTCGATCCCCGCTTCTTTCTGACCAGCGCATTCTTTGCCGAATTTATTCTAGGGCTCGATTTGCGTGGAAAGCGGGTTGCGGACGTCGGCACCGGATCCGGCATCCTGGCCATTGCAGCTGCGAAAGCGGGCGCGTCAGAAGTCGTCGCCATCGACATCAATCCGTATGCAGTAGCTGCGACAAACGTGAACGCCAAAAAGAACGGGGTTGCCGGGACTGTGAAGGCCATCATTGGTCATCTGCTGTCGCCCGTACCCGGGGGTGCTCGGTTCGATTTGATTTTGACCAATCCGCCGTTTTTCGAGGGACAGCCGCGCGACGTGGCCGATCGATCGTGGTATGCCGGGCCAAACTTCCGCGACATTGCAACGCTGTTCGAGCAGGCCTCTCAAAGACTCGCTCCGGGCGGCCGCGTGTACGTAGTTCTATCATCCTCGTGCAACCTCGCAGCTTTCGCCGAGATGATTGAGAAGGCTGGCATGACGGGGCATCCGGTGAGCAAGAAGTCCTTCGTGCTGGAGAGCATAATCGTCTACGAACTACGCCGGTCGCCAGATGCCGTGGCAGCCTACGGTTCGGAGCGTTCGCCGTCGCTCGTTGAGCTGTGAGTTCCGCTCCGAAACATAGGCTAAGAGATTGACCGGGGGGGAGCCGCTGTTAGTTTCGACGTGAATAGGGGGCGGCTTCTCAGCCTGTTGTTATCTGGTGAGTGTTGTTGCAGGGCTCGATTGTATCGTGGCCGTGACCGGGCTGGCGTTTGAGGCGCGGCTTGCGGGCTGTGTCGCCGTCGTAAGCGACGGTGTGCGCACACCAGCTCTCTTGCAGAAGGCAATATCCAGTGGAGTGCGGGGCATACTGAGCTTTGGAGTGTGCGGAGGATTGTCCCCGCATCTTGCCCCCGGTCAGTGGGTGGTCGCCTCCTCAATATTGCTCGGTGAGGAAGCCCACTTTCCGCACCAGCAGTGGTCGCAGCGTCTCTCGGCGATGTTGCCTCGCTCAATTCAGGGGCCCATCCTCGCTGTCGAACAACTTGTTGCAAGCGCTAAACACAAACCTGAACTATACGCCCGAACCGGGGCTATCGCGGTCGACATGGAATCCCATTTTGCGGCCAAGGTTGCAGCAGCGCACAACTTGCCATTCGCATCTTGCAGGGTGGTGATCGATCCCGCCCATCGTCGGCTACCGCCTGCGGCACTCCTGAACTTGCGCCCTGGAGGGGCAATTGACCTTCGTGCCGTCGTTCAGTCGGTGATCCGGCGCCCCGGTCAACTGCCCGATTTGCTGCGACTTGCGATCGACGCTTTCAGAGCGCAATCCGCCCTGCGCCGGGGCAGAGCTTTGCTAGGACCGACCCTGCTCGTTCCAGAGGCCTGACCTTCTCTGGCTACGGCAATGGAACTCTATGTATTGAGGCGAATTAGCGCTCTCGGTACATCAGGGAACCTTTGATGAACGATTTCAGCGTTGAGCATGGGTCTTTTGGTTAACGATCCCGCCGCGATACGGCACGTCTTTTTGGATAACTCCGCTAATTACGGGAGAGAACCTCTTCAGCGGCGGATCATGTCGTCGGCATTGCGAAACGGCTTGTTGATGGCGGACGGTAACCAGTGGGAGCGGCAGCGGCGGATGCTTGGTCCGCTCTTCACTCGGAAGTCCATCAAACGTTTTGCCGTCCCGGTTGAGCAGGCGGCTCAATCTCTCGTTCACAGATGGCGGCAATCGCGAAATCAGGTTGTCGATGTCGCGGCGGAAATCACGTTGCTGACGCTCGAGGTTCTTGAACGCACCATTTTCTCCGAAGGTCTCGGTCGACATGCCGAGGAGATCCGGGATACGATGCGCAAATATTTCGATACCATCGGCACTATCGAACCGGCAGATCTGCTCGGCCTGCCCGACTTCATCCCCAGGCTTGCAGATTATCGCGTCGGACGAGAACTGCGTTTATTCAACACGACTGTCGATAGTATCATCGAAAACCGGCGCAGCCGGATCGCCCGGGGCGATTCCGACCTCCCGGATGACCTTCTCACTTTTTTACTCGATGCTCGCGACCCTGAGACCGGGGAGTGGATGAGTGAGCCGGAAGTACGCGCAAACATAATAACGTTTATTGCCGCGGGTCATGAGACCACCGCGAACGCAATCATGTGGTCGTTGTTTCTGCTTTCACAATCGCCCGAATGGACCGAACGGTTGGCGGCGGAAGCTGCTGGAGCCAGCTCGAATGTCACAGACAGAGTGGATTCCCTGCCGCAAACCCGGGCCGTCCTCGATGAGGCTCTTCGACTCTATCCATCGATAGCTGCGGTTACCCGCTCGGCAATTGATGCCGACCATCTTGGCGACATCGCAATTAAGCCGGGAACGATGATTGTAATCGCTCCCTACGTGTTGCATCGCCATCGTCGCCTCTGGAAGGAACCGGATGTATTCGACCCCGCGCGGTTCTATGGATCGGCCAAAGAAACCGTAGGACGTTTCTCCTATATCCCATTTGGCTTCGGCCCCCGCATGTGCATCGGCCAGCCATTTGCGCTGCAGGAGGCAACCCTCGTCCTCTCCACCATCATGCGTGAGTTCGTTCCGGAATTGGTCCCTGGATACAAGGTCTGGCCTGTCCTGAAGATAACAATCAGACCTCAGAACGGATTGCCTATGCGGCTAAGGCTGAGAGCAAAC
>VAZS01000217.1 GCA_005884855.1 Alphaproteobacteria bacterium
CGCGCATTTGCAAGCGATGGACTTCCTCAGCCGCGGTCATCTGCTGGCTGACGTGTCTGCGATCGTCGGTTCGCTGGATGTTGTATTCGGTAGACATCGACCGATCCCCGCCGGTCCTGGGCGGCAAAGTTACGGTTCAATTCAATGAAATGAGGCCTTCCATGCCGCAGATCCAAACCAACAAGCAACCGCTTACACAGATCACAATCGTCGAGTCCGAGCCAGAGAAGCAGGCCGAGGCACTGAGAGTGATGACCGAACGAGCCCGCTTCATGGCGCGCCAGCCGGGCTTCATCTCCATCAGTCTGCATCGCAGCCTGGACGGGCGCCGCATCGTCAACTACGTACAATGGGAGAACCGCGATCTGCTGCGATCTGCCCATCAATCTCCGGAATTTCGGAAGCAGTGGAATGATTTCGATAAGTTAACCGACGAGATCGACCCTCATTTGTACGAGGTGTCCGAAATCATGGACGCTGAACAGTAAAGGTTATCCAGAGCAACAGACAGCAGCCCATATTCGACCACCTCGTCAGCGCGAGCGAGCACGCGGCAAGAGCGCTACCACAGCGCGCGAGCTGTACTCGACCATGCGGTCGCGGGCATCAGGCATCGCAGACCGGCCGACTTTTGGCAGGGAGATCAACGGGAGCGATGGTGCTGGTTCCCTACCGCAATGGCGCAACCGATTGGCGTGGACCCCTAGCGCCGGGTCGTTTGTTATGCCCGTGCAAGCCACGGAGATGCCATTGCTGAATAGTGGCGAAGGAAACAAGGGGAAATAAAATGAGTACACAGCATTCAAAGAAGAAATGGTCCGCTGACGTCACCGAACATAGCGATGCGCTGGATCTTGAGAACGACGTCTTCAAACGCTCGCCAACAAGGATCGCTCGATCGCTTAAGCAGTCGGCCGAACACAGCCATCGGCGCAAATCAAGTCCTTATCGATCGGCCATGTCAATGCTGACCTTCTACATCAATCGAGCCGGAAGAAATCTTTCCAGCGCACGGAGAAGGAAACTCGAGGTCGCCAAACAAAAGTTGAGAGAGGCTTTCCATCGCGAGACGAAAACTTAGGCTCGCGTATTAGCTCTGACGCTATCTGCAACTGTGCTTGCCTTCATTGTTCGCGCGGAATGCCCCTACGCGCAGCGACCCATCTTTATACTTATATCAATTAGTGAGGAGCTTCATCATGAAATCAAGCCTCATTGCCGAAGAATCCGACCGGACCTTTATTTTGATCCTGGATCAAGGCGAAGAAGCCTTCCAAACGATCACCGACTTTGCAAACACGATGCAGTTGACCGGAGCCTCCCTGATGGCGATTGGTGCATTTAGAACCGCAAAAGTTGGTTGGTTCGATTTCGAAGCAAAGCGCTACAAACCGATTGTTGTCGATGAACAATGTGAAGTCCTCAGCATGATTGGTGATATCGCGGAGGGTGATGATGGGAAGTCTAGCGTCCACACGCACGCGGTGCTTGGCATCAAGGACGGCACTGTCAGGGGCGGGCACTTTCTTGAAGGTATTGTGCGTCCTACGCTTGAGGTAACGATCGTCGAGACACGCAGTCACTTGCGGCGGAAAAAGAAGCCGGAACTTGGGATTGCTTTAATAGATCCGTCGTAAGTTGCGCGAAACTCGGCGAGCCGACAGAAAGACACCGAGCAGCGGCTTCGGGAGCTCGGGTATGACCGTCCCCCCTCGGCCCATTATTTCAAACTCGCGGCATTGGATGTAGAGAGCCCTTTTGCATTCGCCAAAGATGGATATCTGGAAGGCGCTGAACAACATTATCGTTTAGCCAGCTGGTTGGGACTTGGCCTCATGACACGAATCGTCGTGGTGTTCGGGGGCACCGGCTTCCTCGGCCGGCGCATTGTTCGGCATTTGCTGGATCAGGGGTTTGTGGTGCGGGCGGCGTCGCGGCATCCAGAGCGCGGCAAGACGATTTTTCGCGAGAAACTATCCGAACTGGATCTTATCCAGGCGGACATCACCAGCGATGCGTCAATCAGGGAAGCCGTAAAAGGCGCCTTTGGCGTTGTGAACGCCATAAGTTTCTATGTCGAGCGTGGGAAGCAGACGTTTTACTCAGTGCACATCGAAGCCGCGGCCAGACTCGCAAGGCATTCCCGGGAAAGTGCTGTAGCGCGGCTGGTGCATGTCTCCGGGATTGGCGCCGATGCCAGCTCATCCTCACCGTACATCCGCAGCCGAGGAGAAGGCGAACCAGGCTGCAACCCGCTTATGTGGAAGATGTCGGAAAGGCGATCGCGCGCGTATTCGATGCCTTGCAAGCCGAGAAAGTCTATGAATTCGCAGGACCTCGCACCTACACGTACCAAGAGCTGCTGCAAACTGTCGTAAGTCATCTCGGCTTACGACGCGCCTTAATGCCTGTGCCATTTGCGATTTGGCAGACCGCAGCGTGGTTTGCCGAGTTTCTGCCACACCCCTTCATTACGCGCAATCAGGTGGAGCTGATGACAATCGATAATGTTGCTTCACCAGGTTGCCCAGGGTTGCGCGCGCTCGGTATCGAGCCGCACGGCATCGAGTCTGTGCTGGCGACAAGGTAAAGTACGGTCACTCGCATGTTGCCGCGCGATCAAATTGCGCGCGACGAAACCTAGCATTGCAATTTTGGTCGCAGAGGCACGTCCTTTTGACCGGCATTTTCTCAGTGCTACGGCTTTCGATAGAGGCCAGAGCGAGACGCTTCGAGAACGTCACCTGCAAATGGCTCGCTAATGAGGGCGCCGATGCGACGCGCACGGCCTTGGGCGCTCGCGCGGCCGACGTTGGCGAGCATCCCGCCTCTTCATGCGTGCCCCTTATTTGCCGGTTTCCGGGCTGAGTATTTAACCAGTCAAGCTAATAGCGAAAATAAACGTCTCCGGCGTGAATGTTGCTGACCTCTCGCGAGAAAAGGAATAAAGTTGTGGATAGGGAGCTGGGGAGGTTGCAATGTACAAAGTACGACGTCTGCGCGCAATGGGTTCGCTGTGCCGTCAAACGGCCGCGTACAATCCCGCCGAACGTTGCAGGTTCGTTGCTGAGGCGGAGTATTGGGAACATTTAGCCGAGCATGAACTAGCTGTTCACTTTGAAGAATGCAATGCGTACCGCTTCAGTGACGAAGCGAACGTCTGCACATCCGCAAACTCGAATGACACGCGACGCCAGACGATTGTCGCGGCGTGAATACTCTCATGCGAGCGACGTGGCGGCTTCTATCGAACTCCGCCGCGCCCTCGTGCGAACGCGAGTGTTGTGCGGAAGTGCTTTGCATATCCGCGGCAAGGGTTGGGCCGCCGAGAGCACGTTTTCAGGCGTGAACAGTGCGCAAAAAAGGCCGTTGTCCTGGGATCCGGCCTTCTTGTGTCACTCGGGTGATCAGCAAGGCGCTAGGCGGCAGGCCGGAAGCGTTCCATGTGCTTGGTGGCATCGTCCGCCACCTTGAGCGACATGTCGGCCATCTTCCGGCTGCTCTGCAAGACGCTTCCCACGGTTTCACGCAGCAAGTCACTTTGAACGGCTGCAAGGTCCTGAGGAGTGCGGCAGCGCCACAGTTCATTCATCCGCTCCATGCTCTTCTCCATTTGCTGGCGAACGAACTCGAAGTACTCTTGAGACATCCCACTCATCAGCCGGGTAGCGGCTGTGCTACTGTAAAGTATCGTTTCGGTGTTGCGGGCTGAGCGTTCAGTAGCCTGTTGCGCCTGTTGCGCTTCGCTTCCCGAAAACCCGAGCGTGCGACCAAGTTCCTCCGTCGAGCGACCCATCACCTTCGTCGCCATGTCCAGCCCAAAACGCCAAGCATTCTGTACCGTCTCAGCATTTTGCTGGAGCAGCTGGGCGCCGACCCGAGCCACTTCGTCCCCAGCCTCAGCCGCGACTTGTCCCATGCGCGTGGTCTGCTCAGTAGCCCTCTCGCTTGCGTGGCGGGCTGTGTCTTCAATGTTTTGGGTGGACTTATCATCGCGCGGGTTTGCCATTTTGTTCTCCTCCATTTCTGATTGATAGTTCAAATCCTATGGGAGTTTCTGACCCAACCCTTCGCCAGCAACGCGGTCGCTGTACGACCGTTCCTGGGACCGTGCGGCCGTGAATATTTTAATCTTCTATTCTGGAAACCTCCGTCAAGCTCCGGGCTTTTTTGCCCGCGGGCCGGGAGCAATAAGAAACGCAAAAGGGATGAAACAATATGACCGTTGGCAACGAAAGCCTCGATCCACGCCGCATTGCGATCGTGCCGATCGCTGGACTAAACGCGACCAAGATGCTTTTGCAGTATCAGGCGTCGATGTTGAGAATGTGGGCGAATAATTGCGAGTTGGCAGCCCACAACTTTGATAGGGGCCTCGAAACGTTTAGGTCTGCGACAGAACAACGGCAACGAGACGCGGCATAGTTCGGCTTCATGCATCCTGCGGGCTTATCTTCCGCCATCAGAGCGGCAACAGTGGCTCTACGTCTTGCGCCGCTTCGTTCCGCTCTGGCGGCGGATCCTCCCGCTCACCACTTGCAATGATCTTGAGTACGCCGTCGGGCAATGGTCGCTGAAGCATGCACGCGTCGGCCCACGGAGCCCGCATCCACACCTCGAATTCTTCTTCAGTGGTCAAGATCACCGGCATCGCCTTCGGATGTATTGGAGCGACAATGTCGTTCGGCTCGGTCGTCAGGAAGCCATAGAGCAGATGGCGTCCTTCGATGGGGTTTGCCTTGGTTCCGCGGATGCCGATCCATTCGGTCCAAATCCCCGCGAACGCGACCAGTGGTCGGGTCTCATCCAGAGCGAACCACTTCGGCAACTTCTTCGGCTTAGTGTCGGCATATTCGCAGAAGGACGTAAATGGCACGACGCAACGGCTCTCGGAGGCCAGCCATCGACGCCAGTGCGGCGAACTGGTGTTGCGGATGTTCGTCGTGATGCCTGGAAACTGCGGCGGGTTCGGCATGCCCCACCGCATCATCGTAAGTTCGCGCTCTCCTTTATTGACGCGCACCACAGGCGCGACTTGATCGGGAAAGATCGCGGGCAGCGATGGCAGGTTGCCCGTGTCGTCTCTCGTGACCCTAAACAGGTCGCGGATCGCCTTGTTAGTCGTCGCCGAATACAGATTGCACATAGACGGTACCTATGGGGCCGGGGCTCGCATCCGGACC
Source organism: Alphaproteobacteria bacterium (assembly GCA_005884855.1). Classification (GTDB taxonomy): domain Bacteria; phylum Pseudomonadota; class Alphaproteobacteria; order Rhizobiales; family Xanthobacteraceae; genus Bradyrhizobium. Next base: position 5,184 of record VAZS01000217.1, read on the forward strand.
TCTAATTCTAGTGGCGTTGCGTGAGCGCGCAAACACCTCTGTGATGCGCCGGCGCGCCGGCCTTGGCCGGTTGGATTTCGGGATCTAACTATGAGCACAAAGTCACGCCAGGTCATATATGGGGGCGCTGTCATGGGCGCAGAGATACGCGCGGAAAGCGCGCGCAAACGCGCCACCGAAGCGGCGCGCGAAGCCGATCGGGCTGAAGCGGAAGCATGGTCGATCCGCATGGAAGCCTTCGGCGGATCGGCGCAGCCCTCGCCGACCATCGCTCAGTGCCTAAATGGCGGATACGGCTGGATGGAAATTGAATGCAATCGCTGTAAGACCCGCGCCAGCATTCCGCTTCATGCCATCCGCCGGCCGCGCACTACTCCGATCTGGAAGCTGGAAGGATCGTTCCGGTGCCGGTCCTGTGGAACCCCTACCTACAAGCCGCGCGTGCACATGATCATGCTGACCGAAACACGCCTGATTACGCCTTCCTTGTGGGTGCATCCCGACGAGGAACGCTGACACGCCATACGAGTTCAGATTGGCAATCTTGACGCGTCAATCCGTCGCGAGATCATAATCGCGGCGTAGAATGCTTTGGACGTGAATTGCGGTGCGAGGGTAGCGATTTTATTTAGAGGCGTTGACGATCTTGCGATCCAAGTGGCCGGTCTCATGATCGCGGCGAAGCTGGCTCAACGACGTCTCGTTCAGCTTCAGCAATACCTCACTGAGCTTGTCCGTGTCGGGGTAACCAGCGGCGAAACTCTGTCCGTAAACCTTTCGCAAGGTACGGATCAGAGTGTTTCCATGTTTGGCGCTGATTTCGCCATCCTTGTTGCGGTGGCGGTTGTCAAGACCTGCCTTGCTCATGCTGCTCTCCTTCGCGGCCAGTTCCGCACTCGAATGATGTCGCTCCCCAACCAAGCGGCCAATCACTAGCAAAGCTAACAGCGCTGGATCTCGCGTTGAGCGTCCTACTTGTAAGCCACCGCTGCGCTTGCCGGTCCAGCCAAAGGGATGACCTCACAGCGACTAAAACCTGCCTCTTTGCACCAGTCGGTGAACTGGGCGCCAGTGAAATCAAATGCTTCGCCAAATTCAATGAGCATGTTCAGCGACATCATAAGACCGAAGGCGTTTTGCCTACGTTCGTCGTCGATGATGTTCTCGATGGCGACCAGCGCGCCGCCGATTGGCAGTGCACGGAACGCCTTGGCTATGAGCATCTTCTTGTCTTCGAGATTCCAGTCATGAAGGATCATTCCCATTGTGATGACATCTGCTTTGGGAAATTCGTCCGCGAAGAAGTCGATCGTCTCGGCGATGACCTGGCCATTGAGATTTCGCTCTCGCACCCGGCGTTCCGCGATCGGCCGCACCTCGGCGAGATCGCAGGTCCGGCATTGCATATGCGGATGGCGCGTTGCGACCATCGATGAAAGCTGCCCTGTCGCGCCACCGATATCCGCCAGGGTCTTGTATTTGGAAAAGTCGAATTTCTCGGCGAACGCCGTGAAATTGCCCATGGAGATGCCGCTCATCGCGTCCATGAACTGCTCGAGGCGCGCCGGGTCTGCGTAGAGCTCTCCGAACATGGACTTGCCGGTCTCCTTGATCTCGTTTTGAGGCTTTCCGGTTTTCAATGCTGGCGTGAGATCGGCCCAGAAGCGATACAGCCGTGCATTTGCCATCTCAAGTATCCCACCGATATATTGTGGGCTCTGCCTCACGAGGTAGCGCGCTGTTGATGGCGTGTTAGCGTATTTGCCGGTCTCGCCGCGGCCGTCCCTCTGCAGCAATCCGAGCGCGACAAGAGTGTCGAGAAAGTCATACGTTCCGCGGGGATGCAGTCCCGTGGCTCTTTGCAGATCAATGCCCGTTTTAGGGCCGTCCGCAAGCAGTGAGAAGAGCTCCAGTTCCACCGCGCTCAACAACGTCTTGGATGCCCAAAACCCAAAGCCAATTTGCAATATTTGATCTGGAGAAATTTCGCGTTGCATATGACCCTCCCCGCCTGCCGTTGCACTCATGCCTGATATGAGCGCGACATTCAAACCTAAGCAATGAAAGAAGTCGACGGATATGTTCTGGACCAGCGACCAGTGCCCGAGGTCACAGTGGTTCCTAATTTGGGTCCAGTCCGGAGCTCACCGCTGCGGATTCTTGTCTGGCGAAGCTCGTGGCCGATTTGGATGAAGATGTTGTTCCCCTCTGCCCTGCACCTTAGGCTTTGCCTCGTCTGACAACTGCAAGATCGCGCTTATTGCCAGCGCCCGCCATGTGGAGTTCGCAACGCTTGACTGATTCGAATGTACCGCAGCAATGTGTGCCATGGGTGACCTCAAGCGATAGAAGGACAACTGGCTCCTGCTACAGCTCGATCATTAGGAGCCGGAGCACCAGATAGAGCCCAGCGGTTAGTACGAATTCAGCCCCGATAGCTGTCACTGCATACCGAACGAGTTGGCTCCGATCCATAGTATCCACACTGAACGGGCGATGGAATTTCGGTTCAATGCTCGCCCTTATTAGGTCGGCGTGCAGCACTCGCGCGGGATACCAAATTGTAACTCGCGCGACGTCATCGTACCCCATGGCGCCGCACCGATTGATCGCGACTATGGCGGCGGAAGGTGCGCTTCGCGAGCGCCTTGGGAACTCAATGCGGTTTGCTAAGAGTTGTTCCGGCCGCTGCCAACGCATCGCCTCAATTTGAGAACAGCCAAACGCCCGTATAGCCGGTTCAGCTCCATATGACGGGCGAGTCTGCGATCGGCCACACTCGCGAGGACCTTATGACTGACCCGCACCAGGTGAACTTAATTATTGCCAACGCCATTTGCGATGCTCACAAAGACCATGAAGAAAATCGAATGAACCCGGAGGAAGCAAAGCAAATCGCCAAATGTATCCTCGAGGCGTTGTCTGACGCGGGTCTCGAGATCGTCCCTGCCGGTAAGATCGACGCCCCAGGCAGAGCTGGTGCGTGATCCATTTTAAGCTGCCATGGAGAGTGCGTACGTTAGAAATCCGCGTCACAGAATCGTCTGTCCGCCACCTCGGAATCGTCTGTCTATGACCCCTGTTCCCGCGCGCATTGGCCTTGTTGTCAACCGAATGAGGCCACGAAGGTAAACAATCGTGCCCGGGGCCGCAGATAGGG
>VAZS01000046.1 GCA_005884855.1 Alphaproteobacteria bacterium
CGATCCGGATGCCGACGAGCTGAATATGCAGCGGTCGGATCAATCGCTGTTGCCGATCGCACAGGGCGCGGTGAAGCGGGCCACCAGCTCTAACGACGACGGCGGGAAGGTTGCGGGCCAGGTCAGGTTGCTGGCGGGCGGAAATGCCTATGCGGTAGGTTTGACGCCGCTCGCCTTTCCGGGGTGGACGCTTGCAACCGTCATTCCGGAAGCGGAGTTTCTCGGTCCGATTGAACGGACCATACAACAACTGGTCATCGGGCTGGCAATTCTCATTGTTGCAGCCGGTATTGTTTCGGCGTGGCTTGCACGACGCGTTATCGCAACGCCGCTGATCATGGTGGTCGACGAGCTCAAACACGTCGCACGGTTCGACCTCGAAAAAGTGCGGCGCCACGCCTCGCGCCTGATCGAGCTTGAAAATCTATCGAATGCCATCGCCGATATGGCCGGCGGGCTTGCCGCATTTCGGAAATACATACCCTCCGATCTCGTGAAGACCCTGGTCAGCGAGGGTATCGAACCGAGGCCCGGCGGCTCGATCAAGACCCTGACGGTCTCGTTTGCGGATATTGCAGGCTTTACCGGGCTGTCTGAACGGCTGGGCGACCGGATCATCCCGCTGCTTTCCAGCTACCTCGACACCATGTCGCGCGAGGTCAGCAGCCATGGAGGCACGATCGATAAATTTATCGGCGATGCGGTGATGGCGTTCTGGGGGGCACCTGCCTCAAATGCCGATCACGCCATCGACGCCTGCCGAGCGGCGCTCGCTTGCCAGAATGCGCTTCGGGCGTCTGGACTGAAGGATGACAGCGGCCGACCGCTCAGAGTGCGCATCGGCGTCAATTCAGGTGAAATGCTTGTCGGCAATATCGGATCGGAATTCCGGCTCAATTACACGGTGATTGGCGACGCCGTAAACGTCGCCAGCCGGCTTGAAGGCGCGAACAAGGAATATGGCACGGAGATCATCATCGGAGAGGAAACGCGCCGCCTTGCCGGCGACAACATACATGTGCGCGAACTCGACCGGCTGATGGTCTATGGACGGGCGGGCGGAATCGCTATTTACGAACTTCTTGGTATTGCCGAATGCGGAGCCAAGCTTCCGGACTGGGTCTCGCGGTACGTTTCCGGCCTGGCCGCCTATCGCGCCCGCGATTTCACTGCCGCCATAAACCTCTTCCAACAGGCTCTGGAGGCGCGGCCATCCGACCAACCCGCGCGCATTATGCTCCAGCGATGCAGCCAGTACCTCAAATCCCCACCAGGGGAGGATTGGGAAGCGACGAACGCAATGAGAGCCAAGTAGAAAGCCAAGTAGCCCCGGCAAGTCTCGCAATTGGCGTACCGGGAGGCGACGGCTCAATCCTGCTTCCATCACACAATCGTGAGGGCTCGGCCCGTAATGAGAGGCGCCGACGTGCGTAACGTCTACGGCGGGCTAGCGAACCCTGCCATGTCGGCTTGTAGCACAGGCTGATAACGAAGACCTGTGTGTTCGTCCTCGACCCGCAATGCCGATGTTACCCGGAAAGGAAATTCCATGAATTCCAAGAACGTTATCGCCAACGCCACGATCGCCGGCTCCTTCGCCGCCGCCCTCGCCATGATCACTGCTCCGGCATTCTCTGCGCCAAAGCCGCCGCAGCCCACGATGGACAAATGCTATGGCATTGCAATGAAGGGCGACAACGATTGCGCCGCCGGCGCCGGCACGACCTGTGCTGGCACCGCAAGTGCAGACTATCAAGGCAACGCCTGGAAGTACGTAGCGAAAGGCACGTGCACGACAATAAAGACACCGAAGGGCACGGGCTCGCTCGAGCCAATCAAGTCGTGAGCCAAGTGAGGCGCATGCCCGGCGGCGTGCGCCTCCAGCCAAGTCGGAGCGTAGATATGTTCATCGTTTCGAATCTACCCGCGTGTGCCGGCGTCGGCTTCAAGCCCGAGCATTTTCGGGACATTCTCGCCGCTCCGCAGCCGCTCGGATTCTTCGAGGTACACGCGGAAAACTACATGGGCGCCGGTGGACCACCGCACGCGCAGCTCGGCGCATTGCGCGAGCGATATACGCTATCGGTGCATGGCGTCGGACTTTCGATTGGCTCGATGGAGCCGCTCAATCGCGAGCATCTCATGCGGCTCAAATTGCTCTGCGAACGTTACCAACCGGAGAGTTTCTCGGAGCATCTTGCCTGGTCGTCGCATAACGATATCTACTTAAATGACCTTCTGCCCCTGCCCTATACGCCGCAGACGCTGGCGCGGGTGACCGAGCACATTGATGAGGTGCAGAGCGCGCTCGGACGCCAGATGCTGCTGGAAAATCCATCTACCTACATTCGTTTTTCCGAAAGCACCATTCCCGAGATCGACTTTCTCACGGAGGTATCGAAACGAACCGGATGCGGGTTGCTGCTCGACATCAACAACGTCTTCGTATCGGCGAAGAACCACGGTGCACAGCCTCTAGCATATCTGGATTCGTTTCCGTTCGATCGGGTGAAGGAAATCCATCTCGGCGGGCATGACGAGGAAGTGGATGAAGTAGGTGGGCCGCTTTTGATCGACACCCACGCATCCCCGATTACGGAAGCTGTCTGGTCGCTTTACTCGCATGTCATCGCCCGCGCTGGTGCCCTTCCGACCCTGATCGAGTGGGACAACGACGTCCCCGATTGGCCGACACTGCGCCATGAAGCAACCCTGGCGCAGAATATCCTTTCTGATGCTTCATGCGCGTCGGCAGCATGAGCGCCATGCCCGCACAATTTGAAATGTCGTTTGCGGACGCGCTGCTAAACGCTGATCGGCCGGTTCCTTGCGGAATAACCGCCCACAATGCAGCCATTCCTACGCGACGCTTTGCAGTCTACCGCAATAATGTAGCGGTCGGCTTGAGGAAAGCGCTTCAGAGCCGTTTCCCGGTTGTTGAAAAAATCATAGGCGAAGAATTCTTTGCCGCGATGGCGCTGGTCTACGTAAGGGAGCAGCCGCCTCGCTCACCTCAACTCACAACATATGGCGACGAGCTTCCCGCCTTCATCGCCGCGTTCGAACCGGCGCGTGAACTACCCTATCTTGCGGACGTAGCGCGGCTCGAGGCCGCGCGCACACGCTCCTATCACGCGGCCGATGCCACGCCCCTCGGCGCGGATCACTTTGCGGGGTTCGATACCGATGCTGTCGCGGGTATCCGCATCGATATGCACCCTTCGACCGAAATCGTTCGCTCGCCATATCCAATCGTTACGATCTGGGCGATGAACAGTGGCGAACAGGAGCTTGCGCCCATAGAGAATTGGCACGGCGAGGACGCGCTCATCTCTCGCCCGTCTCCGCAAGTGGAAATACGCGCGCTGCCGCCGGGTGGAGCAGCATTCCTGCTCGCGCTCGCCGCAGGCTTGCCGCTGGGCCGGGCCGCCGAAGCTGCACTCGCAGAAGAACCGAATTTCAACCTGACCGGCAACCTCGCAGGCCTCATCGGCTCGGGCCTCGTGCGGGATATCGTCTTTCCGCAGCCGAAGAAGTAAACACAGCCATGGCCAAAGCGCTCCCCGTTGCAGCGCACTCCGAATCGGTTCTAGTGCGGATAATTCAACTGGTGATCGCCGCGTTCGGTCGCATCCCCTACTGGTGCATCGCGCTTGCGGCTCGTTTGTTTCCGGCCGCAGTATTCTGGCAATCCGGTGAGACAAAGGTTGCAGGCTGGCACCTCAAAGCCAGCGCTATTTCGCTGTTCGCCAACGAATATCAACTTCCTCTGATCGATCCGACCGTCGCGGCTTACGTCTCGGCCTTTTCCGAGCATTTCTTTCCGATCCTGCTCGTGATCGGACTCGCAACGCGATTTTCGGCTTTGGCGCTGCTTTGCATGACGGCGGTGATCGAGGTTTTCGTCTATCCCGACGCCTGGCCGACCCATGGAGTGTGGGCAACGTGTTTTCTTGTCGTGATCGCGAGGGGCCCGGGCTGGTTATCGCTCGACCATCTAATCGCGCGCAAATACCGGTAAGCGCGGATTAGTGCCACTTGTAGCCATCAACGAAGCAGGCGGATTCGGAAAGACACCCTCCACCCCACTGAGGCAAAAAAAGCCCGTCCCCGCGCCGGTGCTATCGCATGAGAACCGGCAGATTGAGCGGGCCGCGGAAACCGAATCCGTGCCACCTCACGCTGGCGGGATCAGGCAGGGTCATATTGGGGAAGCGCTCGAACAGCATGGGCAGCAGGATGTCGCCAACGGTTCGCCGCGACAGGTGCGCGCCCGCGCAATGATGCGGGCCGTTGCCAAAGGCTTGGTGAGGATTGGGCTCGCGAAGCGCGTGGTAGTTCTCGCCATCTTCGAAGAAGTCCTCGTCTCGGTTGGCCGACGCCTGGATCGTCATTACGGTGTCGCCCTTCGGGATGAAG
>VAZS01000047.1 GCA_005884855.1 Alphaproteobacteria bacterium
ATGGTTTGCTTAACCAGGTTGAGGTCGGTGATGCGGTCGATCAGCTGGAAATATTCGAGTTGCATGATGCGCGATTACGCGCTCTTGGCGGCGACCAATTCGTCGATGCGCGCGCTGAGGTTTTTCAGAACAAAGTATTGCTCGGTGGTCGCCTTGCCGTCATTGACTTCCTGCGTCCATTTTTCAAGCGGCAGTTTGATCCCGAACGCCTTGTCGATCGCGAACGCAATGTCCAGAAAATCCAGGCTGTCGA
>VAZS01000048.1 GCA_005884855.1 Alphaproteobacteria bacterium
GCGGGCTTGAAAACCTAGAAATGCGGCGTGGAGATACGCGCGCAATCCCGCCGGCCCATCAGCACGCAATCCTGGGTGTTGCGAAGATCCGCGATGCTCATGGCGAGCCATATTCCGACCGCGGTCAAGGCAGCGGTAAAAGCAAATCCGGCGACGTTGGCCAGCATGCGATGGCGAAAATCGTCCGGATCATCCCGCGCTTGCTCAAAGCGCGCCAGATCATTCGGTACGCCGCGCCCCGCGTCCTCGCTCGCATCCTGCTCGCCCAAATGCCGTGGGGGCGGGTGAGCCATCGTGCGCGGCCGGAATTTGAGCACGCGGTGCTCTTGTTCCGACACGATGGTCTGCTGGTTCTTCACACTGCCAGCTCCGGGAGATCCTGATTTAATTTAGCACGGCAAGTCGCGTGGCAGATAGAAAATCTGCATGCCGGCGATACCACGATCTAGGCCTCCAAAGTCTCATGGAACCTGCCGTAGTCAATCCTGAGACGGCCTTCTTCCGATGTGTCGAGAATATCCGCGTAGCGTTGCCCGAAGCGAATGTCGGAATGATCATAGGATTTGCGGGCGTGGACTGTTTGGGCCGCAACCACGTCATATCCCGACACCACCACTACCATCGAAACGGCAGCTTGCTCGAGTCCTTCAGCATCTAGCCCGTAAAGCGGACTTTCCTCGTCGAGCACGTGATAGAGCGTCCAGCTCAAGGCAAGCGCGGGATGCTCGTTTCGCAGCAGCCGCAGCTCATGGAAGCGCCGGAAGGAATGACCTTCGAGACTTGTTTCGTTCCTGAGCAGCCATAGTCTGGCGCTGGCATTGCCGATGATGTTGTGACGCTCGTTGGCGAACCTGATCATCAGGGTCGGCTTGCCGTCATGGCTTGAAATAACGGGGTGATCGGCAAACAGCAAGCGGGCATTCGGCCGTGCAAACCGGGCAAAGATCAATCCGGTCATCAGCGACATCGAAAAAATACCCGTGAACAGTTCGATCGCGGCGACGAAGTGTCCGTAATGGGTCTGCGGATGCATGTCGCCGTAACCGGCGGTCGAAAGCGTCTCGATACTGAAGTAGAGATAGTGAATGTAAGCACCGTCCGGTACATCCGATATCGGCTGATTTCCGATCCAGTAAAAGAACGCGAAAACCGCGTTGAAGGCGACGAATACCAGTGCAGCCCCGGCGATAAAAGCCGGCCATGACGCGGTCATGCACCGATGGCTGATGTCCGCCCAGAAATTGAGACGAAGGCCCTCCGCGATAACTTCCCGTCCACCGATCCGGACGATCCGCGATTTAGATTTTTGCTCGCTCAGGCTGATGGCCATCTTGTTTGAATCTCTTCGGGCACTCGGAGGTTATTTATGGGCGGCGTCATCGTGGGACTGTCAGGATTTCAATCTCTGACCATGCTACTTCGGTAAGCGCCCCATCATGTAGAACTCGTCGTTCGGACGCATGGCGGTGACGTTCGCCATCCGGTTCGATAGCGCGAAGAAGGCCGAGATCGCGGCTATATCCCAGATGTCCTCTTCGCTGAAGCCGTGTCCGGCGATCTCGACAAAATCCGCTTCCGAAATCGTGTGGGCCTCGGAACTCACCTTCATCGCGAAATCGAGCATCGCCCGCTGGCGCGGCGTGATATCGGCCTTGCGGTAGTTGACCGCGATCTGGTCCGCTATCAAAGGATTTTTGGCCCGAATGCGCAGGATGGCGCCGTGCGCGATCACGCAATAGTGGCATTGGTTGGCGCTGGAAGTCGCAACCACAATCATCTCGCGTTCGGCTTTGCTCAGCCCGCTGTCCTTTTCCATCAAAGCGTCGTGATAGGCAAAGAATGCTCGAAACTCGTCGGGCCGGCGTGCGAACGTCAGAAACACGTTGGGAATGAATCCAGATTTCTCCTGCACCGCCATCAGCCGGGCCCGGATGTCATCGGGCAAGCTCTCGATGGAGGGATTCGGGAAGCGCTTTGAATCGGACTTGGTCATGGAAGGTTTTCCGGCTCAGGCCGCGTCATGCGGTTTGGCGGAAAAGGTACTCGATGCTCGCAGCACTGCAAAGCTTGCTTGCTCGGACCAGCACCGGAACCTGCAAGCCTCAGCGCAGCGGCTTTTTGAGGAGAGAGAAACGGTCGGAGTCGAAGCCCATCGAGGGCTGCAGCAACGGTGCTTCCACGGCCGGGGCACGTGTCGCTGGGCGTTCGTTCGCGGCGGGATCGTTGGGAGCCTCGCGATTTGACGTCGCCCCGCGCCAGCGCTCCAGTACGGCGCCCACAAAGTGCATGTCCTGACCCGAGGTGGCCGACGGCACCGTTGAAATGCTGGCCTCGCTGCGCGGCAGTTGATGCATGGGCACTTCCTTGAAACGCAGCCGGGTCGGAAGCGCTACCCCTTCGCCGAAGGCGAGCACCTCACGGCTGCCGAGCGAAGGCACGAACGACAACAGATTGGCCGCCGCGTCTGAAACCGCGGCGCGCAACAGCGCCTGGTCGCGGTCGTTCGCAAGACGCATCGCGAAAAGGGTGTTGCACTGGGAAATGATCGTGGCGTCGAGTTCGGCCGGGCGCTGCGTGACCAGCCCGAGATAGACGCCGTATTTGCGCCCTTCCTTGGCGATGCGCGAGACCGCCTTGCGGGTCGGTCCGAAACCGAGGCTGCGGTCGGCCGAAGCGTAGCGATGCGCCTCCTCACAAACAAACAGCATCGGCGAAGCGCCATCGCTCCATAGCCCGAACTCGAACGCCATGCGGCACAAAACGGAGACCACCGAATCCACGACTTCAGCGGGGAAGCCGGCCAGTTGCATCACGGTCATCGGTTTGCCGTTGGCCGGCAGCCGGAACAGATAACTGATGACTTCCGCCATGGTATCGCCGCCCACATTGGCGTTGTCGAACATGAATCCGTAACGCGGGTCATTGCGTACGGCCTCAATGCGCGAAATTAGTTTGTGATAGATAATGCGCGACGAGCGGTTCTCGAGCTTGCCCATCCGTTCGTCAATCAACGCAATCAGGTCGACCAGGCGGTACGGAACCGGCGTAGCGGCCGTATAACCGATTGCCTTGGCATCGATGCGCTTTATCCCGCGATCGCCGCTTTGGTGCTGGGTATACATGCCCTTTGCGGCCGGAATGACCTCGGCGAGAACATCGAGTTCGTCAGGAACGCCGGGCCGCCCCGCGAAGAGCACATCGACGATCTCTTCGAAATTGAAAAGCCAGAACGGCAGCTTCAAATTGCGCGGGTTGAGAACGAGCGAGCGGTCGCCGAAGCAGCGGCCGTATTCGTTGTGAACGTCGAGCAGGAAAATCCGCAAGTTAGGCCGTGACTTGAGAATTTCGTTCAGCAGCAGCGACACGCCGGTCGACTTGCCGACGCCGGTAGAGCCGAGCACGGCGAAGTGCTTCGACAGCATCTCCTCGACGTCGACATAGGCGGTGACGGACTGGTCCTGCTGCAGCGTCCCAACGTCGATCTGGTCCGAACCCATCGGCGCGTACACCGTCCGAAGCTCCTGATTGGTGATGAGGTCGACCGCATCGCCAATGGCCGGATAATTGGTGACCCCGCGCTGGAATCTGGGTCGTTCCGCTCCCCCAAGGATTTCGCCGAGCAGATCGACCGAGGCGATGGCAATATAGCTGTCGGACTTCGGCAAATTCTCGCAAGACACCTCCGTCACCATTGCGACGATGGCGGAATTTGCGCATCGGATGCTGACGAACCGGCCGACGGTGGCCCGCACTTCCGAGGGGTCCATTTGGGTCGTCGGCAGAAGCCCAAACCGGGCCAAGGATCCCCGCACCGAAATCACACGTCCAAAGGATGTCACAGTTGTTGAACCTCAGAAGTTAGGTCAGAAACTCACTATGCGGGCTCTGGCTGGAGAAACGGTTAAACGGCGGCTGTTGCCGATTGCTCAAATCAGCGGCATCTCGATCGGCTTTTTGGCCTTACTGAAACATCCAGCCAGTCGAGGGAGCCGTTTTGCCGGAGAACCCAGCTTTTCCGCGCGCCCGCCGGCGCCCCCTTTAACGTTTGGTTTACGAATGCCGAGGTTTTTGACACGACAAAATCCGCCCCGACGGCACGAGAACACACAGTTCCGCATTCTCGCGGCGTGAAAACGCCCGAGCTTTGCCAGCAGCTACCCTCGAGAATAGAGGGAGCAGGGAATGCCGGGCGCTCGATGCACCCGCAGCCTCGCATGCAAAATAAAAAAGCATACGAGCATAGTCACCACGGTCACACCGGATTTACCCGGCATTCCCCGCGCAATGGTTTTAACGGTTTCCTTCGGGCTCTCCCCGGTGATCGGGCTTTTTTGTCACCGTCATCGGCGGAAACTTCTTCCGCCA
>VAZS01000049.1 GCA_005884855.1 Alphaproteobacteria bacterium
CTGAGCAACGCACCGCTCCACTCGCCTGATCCTCTATCTTCCGATCGACGCGCGGAGATAGCAACGATTAGAGCATCGGCGGACAGCGCCGTGCCAGGGATCGTGGCCCAACTACGTCAAGTCGTCGCCCTGACCGCGTCGCGAGGCGCAGTGGACGAGGCCGAGAGTGCTTATCTTGACTACATGGGCTTCCGCCGCAAAGTCGACGAAAATCTCGTCAAGCCGGACAAGGATCGATCGGCCGAAGTGGTGGATAAGTTCGCGCCAACCGTTACCAACGTGATCAACCGAGTCAATAAGGTCCGCCTGATCATGGAAGCACTGGTCACTTCACCTGACTCTGACATGGTGCAGTTGGTCCAGATGCGCAGCCTCGTTGCGGAGATGGCCGAAGAGGCTGGTCGCGAGCGCGCGGTCTTCGGCGGCAACATCGCTCAGAAGAAGCCATTCACGCAGGACGATATTCGCAGGCTTTCCGAAAACCGCGGCCACATCGATCTGGTTTGGGCAAATCTTCAGGCTTTTCGGTTGCGGCCGAATCTGCCGACCACGGTGGGGGGCGCAATCTCTCGGATGCAAGAGGCCTACATGGAAAGCCTTTTCGCGACCAGAAAAGCCGTGCTTGGCGCTGCGAGTACTGGAGAATACCCGCTCACGGGACGAGAATGGGTCGATAAATCGGGGGCCGCAATTGCTACAATCGTGAAATTGGTGGAAGCCATCAGCGCATCCGCGCATCTAGCTGCTCATGACCTATTCGTCACTAGTTTTCGTTACGCGGTGTTTTATCTCGCGCTCATGATTTTTGGGATTGGCGCGTCGATAGTGAGCTTCGGTGTTCTCGTCCGATCTGTCATCCGGCCGTTAAGAACCATGAGCATGGCGATGGAAAAGCTGGCCGGAGGCGAAAACAATGTAGAGGTTCCGAGTCTCGACCGCTCGGATGAAGTAGGTCAAATGGCCGCAGCCGTTCAGGTGTTTAAGAATAACATGATTGACGCTGAGCGCCTGCGCTCTGAACAGGAGCAGACCAAGGCGACCGCGGATGCCGAGAAGAAAGCGGCAACCAATAAGCTAGCCAACGAGTTCGAGGCAAGCGTCAGGGATATCGTGCAGACGGTCTCGTCGGCCTCGAGGGAGATGCAGGCGGCGGCGCAATCAATGTCGGGCACAGCCGAAGAGACGAGCAGGAAAGCGGCTGCGGTGGCTATGGCATCGGACCAAGCGTCCAGTAATGTGCAGTCCGTAGCTGACGCATCCGAGGAGCTTTCTTCCTCTATCTCCGAGATCAGCCGACAAGTGGCTGAGGCGGCCCGTGTTGCTTCCCAGGCCGTGGGGGACGTCGGAAAGACGAATGTAAATGTGCAGGGACTGGCTGATGCGGCGCGCAAAATCGGGGAGGTCGTGACGCTGATCAACGACATCGCCGCGCAGACGAACTTGCTTGCGCTGAATGCCACCATCGAGGCGGCCCGCGCGGGAGAGGCCGGCAGAGGCTTTGGTGTCGTCGCTTCGGAAGTCAAAAGTCTCGCTAGCCAGACTGCAAAAGCAACGCAGGAAATCGCGTTGCAGATACAGTCAATCCAGGGTGCCACCGCGGACGCAGTAAAGGATATTGAAGGCATCACAGGTACGATCGGCCGGATCAGCGAGATAACCACGTCTGTGGCCTCCGCGGTGGAGGAGCAGGCGGCGGCGACCCAGGATATCTCGCGCAACGTCCAGCAGGCTTCGGCCGGCACCGAGGAAGTTTCAGCAAATATCAGTGGTGTCACCATGGCGGCGAGCGAGACCGGATCTGTATCCACCCAGGTGCTCGGGGCGGCGCGGAAACTCGCCGAACAGTCGCAGGCGCTACAGGCTCAGGTAGATCATTTTATTAAGACGGTGCGCGCGGCGTAAGTCGCGGGAGCCGATTGCGAACACCTCGCCGTAATTGACACACCGAATATCGACGTTAGCTTGTAGTCAACACGGGGAAATCATTTCTGTCGGTATGACATCCGCCAAGAGAACAAGAAACAGGGCAGGGTAGAACGCGATGAAACCCGGCGTTGAAGCTTGAGCGGTTTGGCGCGGCCTTCCGCGCTCGCACCCTTCGCTATCCGGAACTACCGTTTCCAGTGGCCTGCCGATCTGCTCACATCGTGCGCGTTCGAGATGGAGACTCTCATTCTCGGCTGGTATGTGCTGGTCGAAACGGGATCGGTACTGCTGCTGACGTTGTTTGCTTCGCTCACTTACATAGGTACGCTGATCGCTCCGATGTTCGGCGTGATCGGCGATCGCATCGGTCATCGTGATTTGCTCGCCATGATGCGAGCGACGTATGCCGTGCTCGCGGCCACGCTGATGATGCTGGCGCTCGCGGGACATTTGACCCCTCTTTATGTCTTGATCATCGTGGCCATCATGGGCCTGGTCCGGCCCTCGGATCTCGGCGTTCGCGGCGCGCTTGTCGCCACCATCATGCCGCACGATCGGCTGATCGGAGCGATCAGCATTTCGAGAACCACGATGGACACCGCGCGCATCGC
>VAZS01000050.1 GCA_005884855.1 Alphaproteobacteria bacterium
GCGAGATTGGAGCCGACGCAACGGTGAATGCCCAGGCCAAATGCGGCATGGCGGTTCTCCTTGCGATCGATCACGACCTTGTCCGCATCAGGGAACATCGCGGGATCACGATTGGCGGCGGGAAACGACAGCAGCACCATGTTGCCGGCCTTTACCGGGCAACCGCTGACGACAGTGTCCTTCATCACCTCGCGCGCCATCGTTACCGGCGAGTAGGCGCGCAGCAATTCCTCCACGGCGGTAGGAACCAGTTCCGGCTCCGCGACCAGACGCTCGCGATCCGCTGGCGTTTTCGCCAGATGCCACAGCGAAGAGCCGATCGCGCTCCAAGTGGTGTCGATGCCGGCGATCAGCAACAGCCGCAACGTACCCACCACATGCATGTCGGAGAACGGCTGCCCGTTCTTGTCTCGGGCATCCATCAGCGTCGAGATCAGATCGTCCGTCCGGTGCTTCTTGCGCTGCTCGATGTGAACGGCGAAATATCCGGACATCTCATGGACGGCGCGCATCAGGGAGGCATCGTCCTTGATGCCGAGCTCAAGGATTTCGTGGATCCATTTGATGAAGAGATCGCTGTCCTTTTCGGGGATGCCGAGCATATGCGCGATGGCCCGAACCGGGATGTGCTTGGTGTAGCGCGCCGCCGCGTCGCATTTTCCTTGACTGATGAATTCGTCGATCAGCTCGTTGCAGATCGCGCGGACCCTGGGCTCCAGCTTCTTCATGGCGTCGGGCGTGAACGGTGGCAGCAGCAACTGCTTTGCCGGTTTGTGGTCCGGCGGGTCCGACGTGATCGGCGGTGCGGTATTGGTGATTTCTGGCCGGACGTCGCGCACGATGACGCGGCGCGAGGAGAAATGTTCAGTGTCGTGCGCGATCTGCTTTACGGCTTCATAGGTGACAGGCAAATAGCAGCCCAGAAAGCGGTCGGTGTGGACCACCGGAGATTCGGCCCGCAATTCCTCCCAGATCGGAAACGGATCTTCAGTCCAGCGCGGATCGGTATGGTCGAAATCGTGAACCCAATCGGTGACCGGCGGGTGATCGGGCATTTCAGGGGCGGGACTAGGGATTGCACGGGCAGTGTCAGACATCAGAATTCCTTTGGTTCGTTCGTAAGTGCGTGCCGTAAATGGTCGCCTGGGCAGCTCATTCCTCGATCACTTCGATCGCGATTTCAGGGCAATTGGCCTGCGCCAGCCAAGCCTTGTCTTCGAGCCCCGGGGGAACGCTGCCGTCGCCGATTTCGTGGGCGTTGCCGAACTCGTCGAGATTGAACAGCTCGGGCGCCAGCGATTTGCAGCGGGCGTGTCCCTGACACTTATCCTGATCGACACGTACTTTTAGTCTTCCGGCCATTGCAGCGTTCCTCTTTCACCCGCGTTCTGTGGTCGGCGGGTTTGTGTTTTCCTGAAGTGATTATACCATGCGGTAGCGGCGCGCCATCGGCCAATCGCCTGATGCCTTGCGCAATGTCATCAAGCCGGCTTAGTTGGCCAGCCTCGGGCTCTTGCGCGGATCGATGGGGGTAGTGCCGCGGATGCCCAGAATGTCCTCGAGCAGCTTGGCACCGGCAAGAAGATCCGCCTCGGCGCGAGGCGGCGCCACCATCTGAAGTCCTACCGGCAGGCCAGAGGCGGTGAACCCGCAAGGCAGCGACAGCGCCGGGCAGCAAACCAGCGTGATCGCGTATACGATGCCCAGCCACTCGACGTAGTTGTCGAATTTCCTGCCGGCGCATTCGGTGACATAGCGGTTCTCGACCGGAAATGGCGTTACGATGGTCGCCGGCGTCAACAGCAGGTCATAATTCCTGAAAAACTCGAGCGTGCGGGCGCTCATCTCAACGCGCTGCGCTTCAGCGCGCGCGAGCTGTTCGAGGCTCAGCTTAAGCCCTTCCTCGATGTTCCAGATCACCTCGGGCTTGAGCAGATCGCGCTTGCTGCGCAACAATGCCGCCTTGCTGATGGCGAAATCAAACGCGCGCAGTACGTGGAAGCATTCGTGGGCCTCGCGAAGATCCGGATGGGCTTCCTCGACGATCGCTCCGGCTTCGGCAAACCGCGCCGCCGCCTTCCGGGTGATGTCGGCGACTTCGGGATCAACCGGGGTGATGCCGAGATCGGACGAATAGGCAACGCGTTTCGGTTTCCCGCCCGAGCGCGCGGCCGAGAGGAACGAAACCGGCAGCGCGGGCAGCGACAATGGATCGGCCGGATGCTCGCCGCTCATCGCATCCAGCAGCAGGGCAAGGTCCTCGACGTTGCGCGCCATCGGGCCCTGCACGCCGAGATTACGGTCAATCTTGGCGACCGGCGTATGCGCAACGCGGCCGATGCTCGGTCGCATGCCGACCACGCCGCAGAAGCTCGCGGGATTACGCAGCGATCCGCCCATGTCCGAGCCATGCGCGAGCCAGGCCATACCGGTCGCGAGCGCGACCGCTGCACCGCCAGAAGAGCCGGCGGCGGAGAGCGAAGTATTCCACGGGTTTCGCGTCGCCCCGAAGACTTCGTTGAAAGTATTGGCGCCAGCGCCGAATTCCGGCGTGTTCGACTTGGCGTAGATCAACCCGCCGTTATGTTCGAGATGTTCGACCAGAATGTCGGAACGCGCAGGGATGTTATCCCGGTAGATCGGTGAGCCCTGCGTTGTCAGCACGCCCTCGACATTGGTCAGGTCCTTCATCGGGATCGGCATGCCGGCGAGCAGCCCACGCTCG
This sequence comes from Alphaproteobacteria bacterium, assembly GCA_005884855.1. Taxonomy (GTDB): domain Bacteria; phylum Pseudomonadota; class Alphaproteobacteria; order Rhizobiales; family Xanthobacteraceae; genus Bradyrhizobium. The sequence continues at coordinate 2,726 of VAZS01000050.1, forward strand.
GCAGCCGGCTTTTTCATCAATGCTTTTGCGCACGTCCGGGCCCGATCGAAGCACAGCGTCGGCAGCGCATTCACTTGGCTCTCGACCTCGGCGACACGCTGTTCCAGCACGTCGAGCAGATCAAGTGGCGTGACTTCGCCTGAATTGAGTTTGTCGACGATGGCGCATGCGCTCGCTCGGACCAGCGCTTGATCAGACGTCACTTGTTTCTCCGTTGCCGTTTCCCGATACTCGTGACTGTAGTCGTGTAGGACGTTTTCCGGCAAGATGGAAAGGCGCTGCAACGCAGCGCTATGAGGAGAATTGAGCATGGCCACGCCGTTTGACGCGCCGGACTGGCGCACAATGAGCCAGGAGCAGCTTGACCTCGGGCTCAACAATGGCCTTGCCGTGGCCGGAAGCGCCGACATCATTGCCGGCTGGGAGCAACGGTCCACAGTACTGCGCGCTCGCTATCCGGATCATCTCGATCTCCGATACGGACCGCGCGAGCGCAATCGCATCGATTTTTTCAAGGCGCGGGAGGGGGCGCCAACGCTGTTGTTCATCCATGGCGGCTATTGGCAGCATCGCGCCAAGGAAATCTTTGCGCTGTTTGCCGGCGGCGCGATGGCGCATGGCATCAATGTCGCGCTGATCGGCTACACGCTGGCGCCGGATGCGACGCTCGATGAGATCGTGGCCGAAATTCTGCGAGGAATCGATTCTCTCGCCAGACAACTTCCAGCGCTGGGAGCTGGCGGCGAGGGGATCGTGGTCTCCGGATGGTCGGCCGGCGGGCATCTGACCGCAATGGCGCTGTCGCATCCGCACGTCAAAGCCGGGATGGCGATCAGCGGCATCTACGATCTGGAGCCGATCCGCCAGAGCTATCTCAACGTCAAGCTCGGTCTGGATGAGGCAATGTCTCGGCGCAATTCGCCGATCATGCAATCGGACGGCGCGATGAAGCCGCTATCGCTGGTGGTTGGCAGCGCGGAACTGCCGCTGCTGCGAAAGCAGACCGCGGACTTTGCGGCACATCGCGTCCGGTTCGGTCTGCCTGTGACCTATGAGGAGATCCCCGAGGCCGATCACTTCACGATCATGAACGAGATGGCTTCGCCAACGGGGCGCATCACGACGCTAATACGGCAGTTGTTCGAACGCGAGTGCCTAAGCTCGCAATGACAGCAGACAAGAAGCCTACCCCCAACCGGCGCTGATGCCGCCGTCGACCGTGTAGATCACGCCGGAGGTATAGCCGGAGCGGTCGGAAGCCAGAAACGCCATCAGGTCCCCGATTTCCCGCGCATGGGCGGGCCGGCCGAGCGGAAAGCCTTTCTGAAACTCCTTGTAGCGGTTCTCGTCGCCGAACTGCTGCTTCGCACGGGTCTTGAGCAGCGTGATGTGGCGGTCAGTACCGACCGGACCGGGATTGATGCCCACCACGCGGATATTGTCGGCCAGGCTCTTGCCGCCGAGCGCGCGGGTGAACGCCATCAGCGCGGCATTGCCGGCGCTGCCGCAGATGTAATTGGCGTCGAACTTTTCGCCGGCGGCGCCGATGTCGTTGATGATGACGCCGTGCCCGCGCGCTTTCATCTGCGCATAGATGGCGCGGGTCAGATTGATGTAGCCGAACACCTTGAGCTCCCAGGCGTGACGCCAGGTCGCCTCGTCGATCTTCTCGATGGAGCCGCCCGGAATATCGCCCGCGTTGTTGACGAGAATGTCGATATCGGATGCGTCCCTGACAAGCCGGGAGATATCCTCGGCCTTACGCAGGTCGACCACGTGAGCGGTCGCATCGATTTGATGCGTCGAGCGGAGCCGCTCGGCGAGGGCCTTCAATTGATCGCCGCTGCGGGCCGCAAGCCTGACATGAGCGCCTTCTTCGGCGAATGCTTCGGCCGCGGCCGCGCCGATGC
>VAZS01000051.1 GCA_005884855.1 Alphaproteobacteria bacterium
CAGGATTTCCTCGACGATGAGGGCGAAGGAAATCGTGGCGATCACGAGATAGATGCCCTGCAGCCGCAGCGCCGGAAATCCAACCAGCGCACCGATAATTCCGGTCAGCAGCCCGGCGGCAAGGAAATAGACCGGGAATGGCACGTTGAATTGCTGCAAATAGGCGGCGGTATAGGCGCCGATCGCCAGAAAAGCCGCGTGGCCCAGTGATGCCTGCCCAGTGAAGCCGGTCAGGATCATCAGTCCTACGCCGACCGTGGCGTAGATGCAGACGAACACGAGCTGACTGACGATGTAACTGGACAGCACGAAAGGCGCGATCGCCAACAGCACAAGCAGGGTACCATAGGAGAACAAATAGCCGCTATGCGGAAATAGCCTGATGTCGTCTTCATAATCGGTCTTGAACATGAAACGCATGGCTGAACCTAAACCTTCTTGCGCATGTGAAGACCAAACAGACCCTCAGGCTTGAGCAACAGCACCACCAGGAGGACGACGTAGGGCGCTACGTCCTTCCATCCCTCCGCAAGGTAAAAGCCGGCCATGCTTTCGATCACGCCGATCAGCACCCCGCCGACGACCGCGCCCGGGATCGAGCCGAAGCCGCCGAGCACGGCGGCCGGAAAGGCCTTCAAACCCAGCACCAGGCCGACATTGGAATGAATGAAGGTGATCGGCGCCAGCAACACGCCGGCGCAGGTCGCTACCGCGGCGCTGATCGCCCAGACGATCGAAACCACCCGCTTGACGGGAATGCCCATGTAATAGGCCGCCAGCATGTTTTCCGAACTCGCGCGCATCGCGGTGCCGAGCATGGTGCGGTTGAAAAACATGTAGAGCAGCGCGCAAAGGATGATGGTGGCCGCAATCACCGAAAGCTTGTCATCGGCCAACACCAGGCTGCCGATCCTCACCACCCCTTGGCTGAATGGCGTCTCGATCTTGAAGTCGTCGGTACCCCAGATCATGCCCACGACCGAGCGCAGGAAATATCCAAGCCCGATGGTGGCCATGATGATGGAGAACTGTGGATAGCCGAGGATCGGACGCACCACCAACCGCTCGGCCAGCATCCCGAACAGCGCCATGGCGGCAACCGCCACGGCAAAACCGATCCAGTAATTGAGCCCGAGAATGCCGATGAAGGTAAAGGCGAAGAATCCGCCCAGCATCATCAGATCGCCTTGCGCGAAATTCACGACCTCGGTGGCCTTGTACACTAGGACAAAGCCGAGCGCGATCAGGCCGTACACGCAGCCGAGCGCAATACCACTCACCAACTGCTGAACGAAGTCCAGCATTCCCAGCATCCCTCCCCCGACGCAGCGGCGATTCTAATGATCGCTTTTGCCGCATCTTGTGTCCACGCGCTGTTCCGGCTCATTAGACGAAGGCGTCTCGATCAATACAGCCGAAAGCCCCGTTCCCTGTCAACAAAGCGATGGTCACCGCATATCGCCGGGCTGTGGAGGAATGTCGCAGATCAGCGACCTCGCATCCATTGCCCGAATTTGCGGCGGCGGATTCACCGCGCCGAAACAACTTCGGTCCATGCTTGGCGACCGGATGCAACCGAACGATTGTTCCCCATCATGAAGCCTGTCGAGTCCGCGCTGCAAGTGCGAGGGTTAACAAAGCGTTTTGACCGCCTCGCGGTAGATGCGCTCGATCTGACGGTCCAGCCGGGCGAGTTCTATGCGCTGCTCGGCCCTAACGGCGCCGGCAAAAGCACCACGCTGCGCATGGTGGCCGGCCTATTGCGACCGGATGCAGGAACGGTTGGCGTGTTCGGCATCGATGCGCTCGCCAATCCGCTGGCGGCAAAGCGGATCATGGCATGGGTTTCGGATGAACCGATGATCTACGACAAGCTTACTCCGCTGGAATATCTCGAATTCGTCGCCGGGCTATGGGCAGTCGATCCCGCGATTTCCGAACCCGCCGCTCACGAACTGCTGTTCTCGCTCGGATTGCAACCTCATCTCTACGAGCGCTGCGAGGGTTTCTCCAAAGGCATGCGCCAGAAGGTCGCGCTGGCGGGAGCCTTGGTACATGACCCTCGCCTGATCATCCTGGACGAACCGCTCACCGGGCTCGACGCGGTCTCGGCGCGCCACGTCAAGGGACTGCTCGGAGATCGCGTTCGCGCCGGCTGCACCGTAATCATGACCACGCATATTCTTGAAGTCGCCGAACGAATGGCCGACCGGATCGGGGTGATCGCCGCCGGACGCCTTGTCGCCGAAGGCACTCTGGCCGAACTGCGCCAGCAGAACGGGCACCATAGCCTCGAAGACATGTTCATCGCGCTGGTGGGCGCGGAGACCGAGACCGCTGCGGCATGAACTCAACTACCGCGCTTGCATGGTTTGCCCGCCACGAGCTTCGGCTGGCCTGGCGCGAGTGGCTCGCGATAATGACGGCCGGACGACGTGGCCGCAAGCGCGCCGCACTGATCGCCGTGATTGTCTTTGCAGCAATCATGCATCTCCCGGCCTATGCCGTTATTGGCCGTTTCGCGACCCTTGAACTGCCGCTCGACAGATCCGCGCTGATCGTCATGACCGCGGCCATATTCCTGGCTTGGGCCTTGATGCTGTCGCAGGCGATCGAATCGGTGACGCGGGTGTTTTACGCCCGCGCCGATCTCGACCTGATCATGTCGTCCCCGGCCCGGCTTGCCGACGTGTTTTCAGTTCGATTGGTATCGATCGCGCTATCGGTGACTGCGATGGCGCTGTTGCTCTCTACTCCCTTTGTCGACGTTCTCGTGATCGGGGGTGGGTTGAGGTGGCTCGCGGCTTACGGCGTCGTCGTTGCGATCGGCTTGTCGGCGGCGGCGATCGCGATTGCTCTCACGGTTCTGCTGTTTCGCTTGATCGGCCCGAGCCGCACGCGTCTGGTCGCGCAGATTGTCGCCGCGGTGATCGGTGCCGGGTTTGTCATTGCGTTACAGATCGCCGCGATCATGTCCTACGGCACGCTGTCGCGGTTCACGGTTTTGAGCTCAGACGCCGCGGCGGCTTTTGCGCCTGAACCTGCAAGCTTGGTTTGGTGGCCGGCGCGCGCCGCACTTGGCGAAATCGAGCCGTTGCTGGTCATCATGGCAGGCGCACTGGTTCTGCTCGGCTTAGTGATGACGATCTTGTCGCCGCGTTTCGCCGATGTCGCAGTGCGCGCTTCCACCAACGCCGCACCGAACGATCAACGCTCTCCGGCGAGAGCATTCCGTGCCGGCTCCCAGCGGCAGGCGCTACGCCGAAAGGAATTCGTGCTGCTTCGGCGCGACCCATGGCTGGTGTCGCAGAGCCTGATGCAACTGCTGTATCTGGTGCCACCAGCGGTGATGCTGTGGCGAAGTTTCGCCGATAGCACGCTGGCCATCGTACTGATCACTCCCGTCGTTGTAATGGCGGCTGGCCAGCTCGCGGGCGGCCTCGCATGGCTGACGATCTCAGGCGAAGATGCCGCCGATCTGGTGACCAGCGCGCCACTATCTCCATCGCGCATGATCCGCACCAAGATCGAAGTGGTGCTGATTGCAATCGGCCTGATGTTCGCACCGCTGATATTCGCGCTGCTGTTTGCCTCGCTGCCGCAGGCGGTGGTCACCGCACTCGGCGTCATAGTGGCAGCCGCTTCGGCGACCGCGATCCAGCTATGGTTCCGGGTGCAGGCCCGGCGCAGCCAATTTCGCCGGCGCCAGACCTCGTCGCGGCTGGCGACGTTCGCGGAGGCTTTTTCCTCGATTGGATGGGCGGCAACCGGGGCGCTGGCGCTTGCCCTCCCGATCGGCGCGCTCATCACCGGCCTCATTACCGCAGCGATCCTCGCCGCAACGTGGAAGATCAGCCCGCAGCGTGAGTGAATGCGCGCGCGCCGCAAATTGCCGCGATGACGGAAGCAGCGTTGGGCGATAGAATGCGGCGTCTTCTCTAGTCGGGCCTTGCCATGTTGCGATACGTCACTGTCGTTGTTGCCTTCCTCGGCTCGCTTATCGGATCGGCGGCGGCGCAACAGGGCCCACGCAGCAGCGAATGCCTGGCGATGGCGAATGCGGGGCCGCGCGTGCAGGCGGTCAGTTTCGCTCAAGCGGCGGCCAACGGGGATCAGGTCGCGATCACCTATGCCGGCCACTCGACCTATTACATCGACACGCCGGGCGGCGTGCGGATCGCGACCGATTACAGCGGCGCCTACACCACAGGGCGCGTGCCCGACGTGGTGACCATGAACCGCGCCCACGGCACGCATTACACGCTCCTTCCGGATCCCCGCATTCCTCACGTGCTGCACGGCTGGGGCGAGCACGGAGAGCCGGCGAAAATCGCCCTTCGCGTGAGCGATGTGTTCATTCGCAACGTGACCACCGATATCAGGCGCTATTTCGGTGACGATTCGAATGCCGAGATGATCAGGGATGGTAACTCGATATTCATTTTCGAAGTCGCCGGTCTTTGCATTGGGCATCTCGGACACTTGCATCATAAGCTCGACGACGGCCATTTCGCAGCGATCGGCCGGCTGGATATCGTGATGGTGCCGATCGACGGCACGTATACGATGTCGCTCGACGGCATTTCAGAGATCACGCGACGCCTGCGCGCCTCGGTCGTGCTCCCGATGCATCGCTTCATGACGCCGCTCGATGAATTCATGCGCCGCATCGGCCAACAATTCGCCATTGACCAGCGGACCGAACGGACGCTGACGATTTCGCGGGAGACGCTGCCGGGCACGCCGACAGTGATCATTCTGCAAGGTGTCTGAGGACGACTCGACAAAGGGAGTGACCATCGATGGCCAGCAACGCCCCCGCCACCAAGAGCGGGCTCTATGCCGACCCGCGCGAAGACTGGCTCGCGTTGCGCAAGGAAGAGATCCTCGATCCCGCGCGGCCGATCGTCGATCCGCATCATCATCTGTGGGATCGCGGTGGCCAGCGTTATCTGATCGAAGAGCTGGCCGCCGACATTGGGTCCGGACACAATGTGATCGCAACCGTCTATGTCGAGGCCCGCTCGATGTATCGAGCCGGCGGGCCGGAAGCGTTGCGCCCCCTTGGCGAAGTTGAATTCGCCAATGGCGCGGCGGCGATGAGCGCGAGCGGCGGCTACGGTTCCGCCGCGATCTGCGCCGGCATCGTCGGCCACGCCAATCTGTTGCTCGGCGAGGCCGCGCGCCCCGTGCTTGAGGCGGAAATTGCCGCGGGCAACGGCCGCTTTCGTGGCATCCGGCATTCCTCGGCGTGGGATGCGGATGCCGAGGTTGCCGGAATGTATGCCTTGCGGCCGAAAGGCTTGCTGCTCGATCCGATTTTTCGCGAAGGTTTTGCGTGCCTCGCGCCGCTGGGCTTGAGTTTCGACGCCTGGCTGTTTCACCCTCAAATCGGCGAACTCGCCGATCTCGCGCGCGCCTTTCCGGACACTGGCATCGTGCTCGATCATTGCGGCGGCCCAATCGGCGTCGGCAGTTACGCCAATCGGCGCGAGGAGATTTTTGCCAACTGGAAAGCCTCCATCCAGGACATCGCAAAATGTCCAAACGTGATGGTGAAGCTCGGCGGACTGGCGATGCGGCTGCTCGGATACGATTTTGACAGGCGACCCAAGCCACCGTCTTCGGAAGACGCGGCTGCCGCTTGGGGAGCGTATATAGAGACCTGTATCGAGGCGTTCAGTGCCGAGCGCTGCATGTTCGAGAGCAACTTTCCGCCCGACAAAGGTCAGTGCAGCTATCAAGTGATCTTCAACGCCTTCAAGCGCATCGCCGCCCAATACAGCGAACCCGAAAAGACCGCGTTGTTTTCCGGGACCGCCACGGAATTTTATCGGTTGAAGCCTGGCTGATCGGCTGGCGGACATCCGCTTTGCTAGCGCGCATCTTCCGATCACCCGTTTTCCTTTGATAATCCGCGCAGCACCAGTTGGTTGAGACGGTTTGCGAACGCCGCGGGATCTTCCGGCAACTCGCCATCGAGAATCTGCGCCTGCTCGAGCAGCAGCAGCGACAGATCGCGTGCCGCGTCTTTCCGCTCGGCAATAGCCGCGACGAGCGGGTGACGCATGTTGATCTCGAGGATCGGTTTCGTCACCGCGCCTCTGTTTTCCATTGCGAGCAGCCGCTCGAGCTGACGATCCCGTCCCGCGCCGCCCGCCACCAGGCACGAGGCGCTGGTGGTGAGCCGTTGCGAGGCCCGAACATCCGATACCTTGTCGCCCAGCGCATCCTTGATGACAGCGATTGTCGTTGCCTCATCGGCGACTGGCTTCTTATCCTTGTCGGCGTTGTCGGCGTTGTCGTCGATCAGAGGGATCAACCCGAAATCGACATCGCCCTGGCTCAGCGACTTCAGCGGCTTGCCGCCAAAGTCGAGCTGGGCGGAGGTCCAGAACGCATCGACCGGGTCGGTCAGCAGCAGCACTTCGATGCCGCGCGCGATCGCCGATTCCAGCTTGGGATTAGACTTCAGCCGCTCGATGCTGTCGCCGACCAGATAGTAAATCTCGGTCTGGTTCGGCTTCAGGCTTTCGACATATTGCTTGAGCGATCGTTTCTCCCCGGAGGTGGTGGTGAAGCGCGAGAGAGCCAGCAGTTTCTCGCGCCGCTCGAAATCCTCCCAGATGCCTTCCTTGATCACCGGGCCGAAGGCGTCCCATATCTTGCCGAAATTCTCTGGATCTTTCTCGCTCAGGCTTTCGAATTCGCCGATCACGCGGCCGGTCACGGCTTTGCGGATCTGGACGAGCTGCGGATTGTTCTGCAGCATCTCGCGAGAAAGATTGAGCGGAAGATCCTCGCTGTCGATCACGCCGCGAATGAAACGGAGATAGCCGGGCAACAGATCGGCATCGTCGGCAATGAAGACGCGGCGAACATAGAGTTTGACGTGACCTTTGCGCGTCGGCTCAAACAGATCGAACGGCTTGGTCGAGGGCGAAAACAACAAAACCGCATAGGATTGCCGGCCTTCGGCGCGATAGTGCAGCGTCATGGCCGGATCGTCGAAGGCGCCACCGATCGAACGGTAGGCTTGCTTGTAATCTTCGGGTTTCAGCTCCGACTTCGGCCGCTGCCACAAGGCACTTGCCGAATTGATCTGCCGCGGTTCGCCGTCCTCCGGCTTAAGCTCGATCGCAAACTGGATGTTGTCGGAATAGGCGCTGACGATCCGCTCGATCTCGTGGCTCTCCAGATATTTTTTCGCCTCCGGCTTCAAATGCAGAACGATCTCGGTACCGCGTCCGATGCGCTGCCCGTCCTCTTCAGTGGCCGGAGCGATATCGAATCCGTTGCCGCCCGAAGAGGACCATGTCCACACCTCAGGCCTTCCGGCGCGTCGGCTGGTGACGGTAATGCGATCGGCGACCATGAAGGCAGAGTAAAAACCGACGCCGAACTGGCCGATCAAGCCGGCCCCATCCTTGGCTTCGGTGAGCCGAGACAAAAAGGATTTGGTGCCGGAACGCGCAATGGTGCCGAGGTTGTCGATCAGCTCCTGCCGGTCCATGCCGATACCATTGTCGATCACGGTGAGCGTGCCGGCATTCTTGTCAGGCGCGATGCGTATCCTGGGCGGCTCGCCGTCGGCGGTCAGATCGGGCGCCGCGATAGCCTCGTAACGCAATTTGTCCAGCGCGTCGGAGCCGTTCGAAATCAACTCGCGCAGGAAGATATCGGTCTCGGAATAAACCGAATGCACCATCAGGTGCAAAAGCTCGGCGACCTCGGCCTGAAAAGGTTGGTGCTCGGCAATAGTATCCGTCGTCATTGTCGGTCTCGCTCAACTCAAGGGAAAACCTGATATAACAATCGCGTTTTGACTGGCAAGATTCAATTGCGCGGCGGCTAGCTCGCAAGCCCGCTTGGCTTTCGAATACCTCAACGCCTTCTGTTCAGGCCCACTCGCCCTTTCGGAACACCGGCACGCGACGGCCGTCGGCGTGAATGCCGTCGACATCGGTCTGGTCCGAACCAATCATCCAGTCGATGTGGATGAAGCTTTTGTTGCCGCCCTGCGCCGCGACCTGTTCGGGGGTCAGCTTGTCGCCCCCGACGAAGCATTTCGAATAGCACTGCCCGAGCGCGATGTGGCTGGCGGCGTTCTCGTCGAACAATGTGTTGAGGAACAACAGCCCGCTTTTCGAGATCGGCGAGGAGTGCGGCACCAACGCTACTTCGCCGAGCCGGCGGGCGCCCTCATCGGTGTCGAGCACTTTGTTCAGCACTTCTTCGCCGCGCGAAGCCTTGGCCTCCACAATGCGCCCTTCCTCGAACCGCACCGCGATGCCGTCAATCAGCGAACCCTGATACGAAAGCGGCTTGGAGCTGACGACGTGCCCGCTCACCCGCCGCGCATGCGGCGTGGTGAACACTTCCTCGGTCGGGATGTTTGGATTGCAGATGATCCCGTTCTTGGCGACGGAGGCGCCGCCCACCCATTCGTGGCCGTCAGCGAGCCCGACGGTCAGGGCGGTGCCGGGTCCCGAATAGTGCAGCGCGCTGAAACGCTGGGCGGTCAGCCATTCCGTCCGGCTGCGCAAGGTTGCGTTGTGCTTTTGCCATGCCGCGACCGCGTCATCGTTATCGACGCGCGAGGCCGCGAAGATCGCCTCAGCAAGCTTTGCGACCGCGACATCGTCTTCTTCTCCGGGGAAGGCCTGCTTTGCCCAGGACGGGTTTGGATAGGCAATGAGGTTCCAGTTGACGTCGAAATTGACGATTTTCTCCAGGGCCGGCTGGTAGGCGATTGAATTGGCCTTGCTGGCGCGCGCCACTTTGGCGGGGTCCTGGCCGGCAAGCAGCATCGGATTTTCGCCGACGATCGCAAGCCGCGCGGTATTCGCGGCGAACGCCTTCGCCATTCCCTCGTAAAGCCATCCGGCGGCGCGGTCGAAACCGTCGTCGGCACCAAACCGATAGCGTGAGAGGGTGACCGCCTCGTCGGACAGAATCGGCGTCACCAGACCTGCCCCGGCGCGATAGGCATGTTCGGCAATTTTCCGTACCAGCGGCAGCGCCACAGCGGGCGCCGTCAGCAGCAGGTCCTGGCCCGGCTGCAGGTTTAGCCCGACCCTGATCGCCACCTCCGCGAGGCGCTCGAGTTTTACCGGGTCGATCGGAGCAGAAATATTGCGCTCGTGGACGGTCATGGAATTCCTCAAAGCTGGTTGTGCGGCAGATATAGGCGAACTGGCCGAAACCTCAACGAGGGAAAGCCGCCAGCACACGATCCACCATTTCCGGAGCGAGGCCGAGATAGTTATCGGGCGAGGTGAGACGCTCGATGGTGGCGCGATCGATGCGTGTTGACACCTGCGGGTCCGCGGACAGAGCGTCGGCGAGCGTGATGTTGTTCTCGTTGGCGAGCCTGCAGGCGTCGTAGACCACGTCATGCGCCTGTTGCCGACCCATTTCAGGCGCAAGCCCCATCATGACCGCCTCGGCAACGATCAGCCCGCGGCTGATGCCGAGATTTTTCGCCATTTGTTGCTCATCCACGACCAAACCCTGAAGCGCGAATTTCGCCTGATGAAGCGCGCCGGCGCTCAGCACAAAGCTCTCGGGAATAGCCATCCACTCGGCATGCCACGGCCCGGTGGCGCGTTCCAAGTCTTGAACCATAGCATCCAGCATCAGGCCGGCGTGCTGACGTACTGCCTTCGAAGCCGCCAGCATCAGCTCCGAGGAAATCGGGTTGCGCTTCTGCGGCATGGTCGAGGACGCGCCGCGTCCTTTCACGAATGGCTCGTACAGC
>VAZS01000052.1 GCA_005884855.1 Alphaproteobacteria bacterium
GGCGCTGCCGCAGTGCCAACCGGTGCTGCTCGAGCCTATCCATGTGGTGGACATTGTCTGTCCCAACGAGGCGACCGCAAAGATCAACGCGATCCTTTCCGGCCGGCGCGGGCAGATTCTCGGCTTCGACACAAGGGAAGGCTGGCCGGGATGGGACCGGGTCCGGGCCATGATGCCGGAATCCGAGATCGGCGAGCTGATCGTGGAATTGCGATCGGCGACGGCCGGTGCCGGCGGCTTCACGCGACAATTCGACCACATGGCCGAGGTCACCGGCCGCGCGGCCGATCAGATCATCGCCGCACATCGCGTCGCGGCGTAGCACCAGCAGCAGACCATGGCCCTTCGGCAAAGGGTCATGGTCATCGGCGACAGCATGGGAAGAGGCCGCTTCGCCGGGAGTTGGTGCATCCACGTTGATGTTTTTCACATCATTGTAACAGCCTGATAGCTCAATTATCATCTTTCCTGCATGTTGTGGCGGCGCGCGTGATCACGTCTTTCCAAATGAGAGCAGCGCGGGCATTACTTGGCATCGACCAGAAGATGCTGGCCGAGTTGGCCGGCGTTTCGCTGCCAACGATCCAGCGGATGGAAGCAAGCGTGGGTACGGTTCGCGGCGTGGTCGAATCCCTGACCAGGGTGGTCGACGCGCTGAATCGCGCCGGTGTCGAGTTGATTGGCGAACAGGCGCGTAGCGATCATGGTGGGCGCGGTGTGCGGTTGAAAGAACCGGGTCCGCCACGCCGGAGCCAGCCAACCAAGCGCCGGCGCGACCGCGATGTTCACGACTCGGGCCGGGGGCAGGAATGAGCGTCGCAAGCGAGCGAGGGCGTCAAACCCATCGGCCCACCTTTGCCGAATTATATTCTCCGAAGCTGATTACGGTGCTGCGCGAAGGGTATAACGGCGCCGATTTCCGGGCAGATCTGATCTCCGGGCTGACAGTTGCGGTGGTCGCGCTGCCGTTGTCGATGGCGATCGCGATTGCATCTGGAATGACGCCGGAAAGCGGGCTTTATACCGCGGTGGTCGGCGGCTTCATCGTTTCGCTCCTGGGCGGCAGCCGCTTCCAGATCGGAGGACCCGCCGGCGCCTTGATCGTGCTGGTCGCCTTGACGGCCGAACGTCACGGCGCTCAGGGCGTTATCCTGGCAACCGCCATGGCCGGGATGTTTCTGATGGCGGCGGGGTTTCTTCGCCTCGGTACTTACATCAAATTCATTCCTTATCCGGTGACGGTCGGGTTTACCGCCGGGATCGCCGTCATCATCTTCGCCAGCCAGCTCAAGGAACTGCTCGGCATCAGGCTCGCCGCCAAAGAGCCGGGCCAACTCATTCCAAAACTGGAGACGCTGGCGCACGGATTGCCCACCGCAAATGTTTCCGCTATCGCGGTCGCCAGCGTCAGCATCCTCATTATTGTTGCGCTCAGGAAGCTGCGGCCGACCTGGCCCGGCATTCTGATCGCGGTCGCTGTCGCAGCATTCGGCACTTGGGCGCTCTCGCTCCCGGTGGAAACCATCGGCACCCGCTTTGGCGGCATTCCACGCCATTTGCCAGCGCCGACCTGGCCGGTGTTTTCGCTGGAGGCGGTGCATGCGGTGCTGCCCGATGCCATTGCCTTCGCCCTGCTCGGCGCGATCGAGTCCCTTCTGTCAGCGGTGGTGGCCGACGGCATGACCGGCCGTCGACATCGCTCTAATTGCGAATTGGTGGCGCAGGGTGTTGCCAATGTCGGATCGGCGCTGTTCGGCGGCATCTGTGTTACCGGGACCATCGCACGGACCGCGACCAATGTCCGCGCCGGCGCACGCGGCCCAGTCTCCGGAATGCTGCATTCGGTCTTCCTGCTGCTTTTCATGATAATCGCAGCGCCGCTCGCGACTTACATCCCCCTCGCAGCGCTCGCGGCGGTGCTTGTCGTTGTCGCCTGGAACATGGCGGAGAAGCGCGAATTCGTTACCTTGATACGTTCCTCGCGCGGCGATGCCACGGTGTTGCTAGCCACATTCCTGCTGACGATCTTTCGCGACCTTACCGAAGGCATTCTGGTCGGGTTCGCGCTTGGCGCAGTGCTGTTCATCCACCGCATGGCGGAGATGACCGGCGTGGAAGCCGACGCGCCCCTGGTCGCTGATGACAAGGCCGACGCCGGAGATGGCGAGCGCTTGCCCTATGATGCCCGTCTTGCCGTCGATCCCGATGTGTTGGTGTATCGCATCACCGGTGCTTTCTTTTTCGGGGCGGCCTCGGCAGTAGGAACGGTGCTCGACAGCATCGCCGACAGACGCAAGGCGTTCGTGATCGATGTCGCGGCGGTACCGTTTCTCGATTCGAGCGCCGCCAATGCGATGAGCCGCGTCGCAGCCAGGGCAACACGTCACGGTATCAGGCTCTACATCACCGGCGCATCGCCGGCCATGCGCCGGGTGCTGCTGACACACGGCGTCGGTCCGCCGCGCGTTAAATTTCGCGAGACCATCGCGCGGGCCGTTTCCGATATCAAACGCCAGCGGGAAGCGGCTGCTGCCGGGAAGGATGCTCTCGCGAACCGGCAAGTCCACCGGGTACCGCGTTGAGCTTGGAGCGGATCGTCGGCCGACATGGCATTGACAGCGAAGTCGGGTTGCCCGATGTGAGCAGCGAGCGTAGTCACAAGGCGCTGCACCAGGACTGGCAATGAGAGCCGTGAACAAACCTCCCGCCGCCTGCCTGATCGGATGGCCAGCGGCGCATTCGCGTTCGCCGCTGATCCATCATTACTGGCTGCGGAAGCTTGGAATCGAGGGGGGGTACAACATCGAGGCGGTGCCGCCGGAAGGCTTTGCCGAGTTCGTGTTGCATCTATCGAGGCATGGCTTCGTCGGCGCCAACGTCACGATTCCGCACAAAGAGCGCGCGCTGGCGCTGACCAGGCCTGATGCGCGTGCGCGTGCGGTCGGCGCCGCCAACACGCTATGGTACGAAGGCGGCGAGCTGCTTTCAACCAACACCGACATCGAAGGGTTCATCGGCAATCTGGACGCCTGTGCTCGGGGATGGAGCGCCGCCGATGCGCTGGTGTTAGGGGCGGGAGGGTCGTCGCGGGCCGTGGTGTTTGGACTGCTGGAGCGCGGCGTCAAGCGCGTGCATCTCGCAAACCGCACCGTCGAACGGGCGCGCGCGGTCGCAGACCAATTCGGGGCTCAGGTCTATCCGGTGCGATGGGATCAGGTGAGTGAGCTGCTGCCGCGCAGCGGCCTGTTGGTGAACACGACCTCGCTCGGCATGCACGGCCAGCCACCGCTCGAGATCGACGTCGGGTTGCTTCCCTCGGATGCTGTTGTCGCCGACTTGGTGTACGTGCCGCTCGAGACCGCGTTGGTCGCTGCGGCGCGGACGCGCGGACTGAAGAGCGCCGATGGACTCGGCATGCTACTGCACCAGGCGGTGCGCGGGTTCGAACTCTGGTTCGGTCAACGTCCCGAAGTCACGCCGGAGCTTCGCGCGCTGGTCGAGGCCGATCTCAGAAAGGCTTGAGATGCCGCCGCTATAGAAATTCCGCTGCGCTGAAGGGGCATCGATGCTGGTCGCACAATCTCGCCGCGGAATAGGCTTCAAGCAGCGGTGTTGTCGTAGTAGTCACAGAAACTCTCAGGGAGAAAAGTTATGGCGAAAATGTCCTGGTTGATGCCGCGCGCGCTCATGGCCTCGCTGGCGCTGATATCCGTGCTGGGATCGGCGGGGTGGGCACAGCAGCCACCGACGGTGCGTATTCGCGGTACCATCGAAGCGATAGACGGCTCCTTGCTGACGGTGAAATCCCGCGAAGGCGACCAGTTGAAAGTGCGCATGACCGACAATGTGGCGTTGGTGGCCATCACCAACATCGCAATGTCTGAAATCAAGCCAGGTTCGTACATCGGGGTGTCCGGGATGCCGGAGCCGGACGGGACTCAAAAGGCACTCGCCGTTCACATTTTCCCTGAGGCTCAGCGCGGGGTCGCCGAAGGTTTCCGTCCCTGGGATCTTCGCCCCAACAGCACCATGACCAACGCGACGGTTGCCGAGACGGTCGCGAGCACGGATGGCCAGAACATACTCGTCAAGTACAAGGACGGCGAGAAGAAGGTCGTGGTGCCGCCGGGGACGCCGATCGTGACTTTCGTTCCGGGCGACAAGTCCGAACTGAAGCCCGGCGCTAAGATCATCATCTTCGGCGCCATCAAGAAAGACGATGGCACGCTCGAAGCCAATCGCGTCAATGTCGGCCGCGACGGGATCACGCCGCCGATGTGAGACCGAGCGCGATTCAGCTATGCCTCTCAACGGATCGTCCCAGCAAAAGCTGGGACGACCGATCAAATTGCCACCACGTGCTCGTCGATCTCGGAGATCTTGTTGACGCCGCACAGTCCCATGGTGACGCTGAGTTCGTTGGCGATCAGGTCGATCGCCTTGGCAACGCCAGGCCCACCGAACGCTCCAAGGCCATAAACGTAGGCGCGCCCGATCATGCAGGACCTGGCGCCGAGCGCGAGCGCGCGCATCACGTCTTGCCCCGAGCGAATGCCGCCATCAAACAGCACCTCGATCTGCGAACCAACGGCTTCGGCGATCTCTGGCAGCACCTCGATCGACGACGGCGCACCATCAAGCTGCCGTCCGCCATGATTGGACACCACCAAGGCCTGCGCGCCGGTCTTCACCGCCTCCTGCGCATCCTCGACGTCGAGAATGCCCTTGATGATCAGCTTGCCCGGCCAAATGCTGCGGATCCAATCGACATCTTTCCAGTTCAGCGAGGCATCGAACTGCGAAGCGACCCAGCCTGATATCGAGGCGAGATCCTGCGCGCCGGGCAAGTGACCGGCGATGTTGCCGAAATTTCGCCGCTTGCCGCGCAGAATGCTGGCTACCCAGGCCGGCTTGGTCGCGAAATCAAGCAGGTTTTTCGCGTTCACCAATTGCGGGGGCACTGACAAGCCGATTTTCGGCGACGTCCTCGATCGAGTTGATCGACATCGTGCTCAATGTGTAGGGGATCCCCGCCGCCTGCGCGGCGCGGCAAGCATGGATTTCACCGTCGCCGAACTGCATGCCGGTCGATCCCACGGGCGCGAGGATGAGGGGCAAGCTCGCCTTCTCGCCGACAATGCTGGTCGAAAGATCGCGGGACGAAATGTCCACCAGAATGCGCTGACGGAATTTGATGT
>VAZS01000053.1 GCA_005884855.1 Alphaproteobacteria bacterium
TGAAATGACGGGTGTAGCATGAAGGTCGCCACCCTTCGTCCGTTTCAATGCCTTCAACTTTTCTAGGAAGTTGCAGGTGTATAGCTGATGGAGAAAGTCTGTGTGCTAGTAAGCTCGTTCGAGTTTTTTTCTCTAACGTCTCCCACTTAGTGTAGCAGCCTACTGATACCTCCCAGTACCTTGTGAGCTTCTTTATCTTTAGCTTACCTGATATTCCATATTCAATACGTTTAAGGAAGTTGGTGTTGTCGCTCCCGTCAAATAGAGGGGTTCCTGGCAGACCTGGAAGCAGCGAGGGCGCGGCGCAGGGCGCGACGTCTATATCCGGCGCGGAGCCGGATATAGCACGCCCAGCGGAACCCCAGCTACAGACCCAACAAACACCCAGCTGCGACCCAGCTACGACCTAAGAAATAGCCAGCTCTGCGCAGCACCAGCTGTAAGTAGCGATTCCAAATCAGGTAAAGGCCAGTAACATTTAGCAGCTGCTGTTTGCCAATTATTTAGCTTTCACGCTAACCTTCTGATGCAGCGACTCTGAATCGGGCAAGCTCTACGGCTCCAGGGCTTCAGAGCCACTGGATCAAATCCAACTCAGACCTACGAAACTTCGGAACCAGCAGTGCCTAAATCCGACGGGGCGCCGGGTAAAGCATGCCCAGCGGAACCCAGACGCAGACTCCTACTCCTCAGCGGACCAAGAAACAGCCAGCTCCACAAAGCACCAGCTGTACGCAGCGATTCCAAATCAGGTATGACTAGCAGCCATTTAGCAACAGCTGTTTGCCAATTATTTAGCTTTTACGTTAACTAGCTGATGCAGCGAATCCGAATCGGGCAAGCTCCAGGAGCTCCGGGGCTTCAGAGCCACAGGATCCAATCCAGACCAGACTTCTGAAACTTTGTATTCAGCGACCAGATTTGCTCAAATCCAATAAAATCGCTGATCTGTCTCCTACCAAAATGTCAGCTTTTCGAGTGAGAAGCAGGTTCTAAGGGGTTAGTTTAGGCAGAATGTATGTGACTGCGCAGCACCATGAAGAGGATTTTTGGCCTTACACACTGACAATTCTCAACTTGAACAACAGATCACCAGCTCGAAAATTCAGAAGTAAACGACCTCAAATAATAATATCGTTCAAAGCCAGAAGATGTATTTCAGTTCCAGAAGCACGTCACCAGCAAGAAGCGCGTCACCAAGAAGCGCGTCACCAAGAGGCGCGTCATCATCAAGAGGCGTCTCATCACCAAGAAGCGCGTCACCAGACTCCGTTGACTTTGAGAACCAAGGCATCACAAAAAGTGCGACCCGGACCACAAAGCTATCAGACACGTCAAGGAGGCTTCTCGAGGATAGGTCATTTTTTCAACTAGGAGGATACACAACAGACGTTGAGAGTAGCGATGATGGATTGGATGGCAACAGTATGGTTTGGGATGCTGCAAACACTGATCAGCGATGTCTCCAATCAATAGTAAGAGAGGAGAAAGATGGATGGGTTTTAAAGGCTAAGGTTTCTTTCTCAAAACTGGGCAGATACTTTGATGATCTTCCATTTGATACTAGAACCCAAAACTACAGCAGATCAAACCTCATTACTGAGATACGATCGCAAAAATTTGATATACCAAGTTTACGAAGGGATCCTCGAGCCACAACAGTAACTCTTGGTTGGAAGTCAAAGTTGTCGTCATCTGATCAAGAGTTAGTGCGTCAACACATTCAACAAAAAAGGCCGGTATATAGAATGGTTTGCTATTGCAAATCATATGATGGCTTTAAAGTTGTACCAAAGTCCACTCTCAATGGATGGAAAGAATCAGAAGATCGGCCACCAGTACCAAAGGAAATAAAGGATAGGATGACATCAAGAGAATATGCGGTATACCATCGTTGTCAGTCTAGTTCAGATCAAAAGGCCCTGGAGGGTTCTAAAATGAAAGGCGTGGAGAATGTGAAGAGTAGTAAGGGTCGAAAACGATATACATGCAATATCCAAATCCATATTGAGGTAATTCCTAACTTAATTTTTTATTTGTTCTATTAAATAACAAATGTATCTTAGGTTCTCGCAAACGACCTTAATACCTGCTATGTATGGCAGCAGGGCACTCATATCGATCCCCCTGGATTTTGGCCAAGCTTACGTCCATCTCTGAGAATAAGCTGCAAGGTTGCTCAGCTTGCTCGTCAGATATTTCGCACAGGCAAAATGATACAGGATGAGGTGGACGAATTCGTGAAGAATGAAGGAATAAACAAGCGCTGTTGCCCAACCCTTGCACAACTCAACAGTATGGTTCAAAATGCACGTGCACGGAATAGGCTCCATAAGGATGCTTTTAAAGCAGTCCATATCTGGGCAAACAGCTCAGCATCGAAAGGATTTATTGTTTCATATGAACCATACTCGAAAAGAGAGGGATCAAGATTCCATTGCACAATGGCAACACCCTTCTCCCTGGATTCAATGATTGGCTGGCCAGAGAATGGTGTATATTTGGATTCTTCATGGCGTCATAAGAATGATGCAAACCTTCCTTTGACTTTAATGGTCACATCCCGCAACCCTGGTAAGGATGAGGGAATTCCTGGCGAAGAAATCTTGCGTACCCTCAAGGATTATCAAGAAAGCGGAGTACCAGGACATATGACACCAGGGGCAGCGTTAATATCAGAAAATGTACGAGAAGGGAATATAACTCGCTTCATCCAAGATATTGATACCGCCATACATCACCGGAGTGCCGCAATTATAGCAGGGGAGGCTGTTCTTTCAAATAGGTCAGAGGATGAAAAAGCGAAAATTATTCATGGAGCCCACCAAGTTAATAACGAAGATTGGTCACCAGAATTCTGGATGATTGACCATGCTAGTGCTGAGTTGAATGGGATTAAAGGGGCGAAGAAAGACTCAGTTGTACGGTGTTGCCAGTTTCATATTGTGCAAGCCATTTCCGAATGGAGACTTGATACCTCCAATATTACTGACAACGTAGTGCAAGAGGGTAAACAAGGGAGAAGGTCAAGGAATTCCAAGAGATCGACTCGCAAGAAGGATATTCGAATCTCCCAAGCAGTGAAGGACCTTATCTTAGTCAAATTCCGCGAGCTTCAAAGGTGTAGCAATGAGAGGGATTCAGAAACCGCCATTAGAACGTTCTTCACAGCTATAAAATCTAAGATGATAACAGACACAAGGCGAGAGTATAGTGGTTCAGATACCCTTAGATCTCATTTAAGGAAGGCCAGAGCAACATACCAGGATATTCGCCAGTACTTCCTGGACCAGTGGTTCAATTCTCAATGGAAGCCAACATTTATGGACTGGGGCCTTCCAGCAGGGAGACTACGGGATGGTCTTAGTACGAACAACTTTGTCGAGTCAGCATTCAGGACCCTGGATGGTGCGTTCCTTTCCCATACAAAGAACCACCGGGTTGACAATCTTTGCTTTGCACTTTTTGAGTTTTTTCTTCACTATGAGCTTCACCCAAGACCCAATTCTCAGAAAACGAAGGAGGTGAAACGGCTTCACAGCCAGTGTCTAAGAGGCACTGAGTGGTGGGAACTTGGTATAGTATTTGATGCTGGTGCTGGAGATAACTATATTGTACACAATCCCAGTCACCCGGAAGATCCAAAAGACTATGAAGTCACTATTCGCAAAACCTCAGGACTGCGGTGCAAATGCAGTGCCTTTATAGCAGCTGGAAAAGAATGTCAACATACCTTCGCCGTAAGACTCTATCAGGCCCTAGGATCTTATGAAGAATTCAGTGAGCGGCAATATGAGCAGGATACTCAAGGTCGATATGCAGACAACA
>VAZS01000054.1 GCA_005884855.1 Alphaproteobacteria bacterium
GAGGCGTTTTCCCGGCCCTACGGACGGGCAAAAAACGAGAAAGCCGAGCGGCAATCCCGCGGCTTTTCCAGAACTCCGACGCGGTCGAATACCCAGCGGCTAAAGCCGCTCTGGACCGCCCCGGCTGTCGGGATCTCGTCTTGGACCGTCGTCCCTGTCGTAACCACGATCCCTATTGCCGCCCATCATGCCGTGATCGAAGCCGCGGTGCCGCCAGCCTCCGCCAACCCGGCCTCCCATGTGGGTCAGGATGGCAAGGCGGCGCTTCTGGCCCTCATCCAGCATCTTGTACAGCGGGTCCGCCGCGTCCGCGATCTTCTTCAGGGCCGTCGCCGAGGCGGCCATGTTGTCAGCGCGTTCTCGCAGCCGTGCCACCGGATCATCCGACCTCTGTTGCGGCTGCGCGTTCATCCGCGCATTGGCCCGATCCATTCGCAGCTTGGCGAAATCGCGCACCGCGGCCTCGACCGGCGGCCACAGCCTTTCCTGATCGGGGTTAAGTTTCAGGCCGGCATGGACTGCAGCAATCCGAGCGTCGGTAAAAGCGGCACGGTCTTCAGGATTCATTTGCATGTGCCGCATGTGCTGGTGAAACCACGGACGGTGCTGGGCGTAGACCGCGGTCGAGCCGGCGATGGCTAGCGCCGCTGCGCCTGCAATAGCAAACTTCTTCATGTAAACCTCCTCTAGCAACGGTGCTCCAAGATGAGGGCGCCGAGGAACGCAATCAACTTACACTTTGGATAGAGTGCGCCGCCTTACCAAGATGTAATCTTGTGGGTCAATCTTTCCTCAGAGCATACCAAGCGCGCGCGGCAGCCAAAGCGAGATTTCCGGGACATAGGTGACTATGCCCAGGAAGATCAGCATGGTCAGAAGCCACGGCCACACCGCAATCGTCAGTTCGGTAATGCCCATCTTGGCGATGCCGGAGGCCACGTAGAGATTGAGCCCAACCGGGGGATGGCACATGCCGACCTCCATGTTGACGACCATCAGGATGCCCAGATGCACCGGATGAATACCGAGCTTGACCGCAACAGGAAACAGGATCGGCGCCATTATCAGGACGATGGAAGATGCCTCCATCACATTGCCGGCCAGCAGCAGCAGTACGTTGACGATCAACAGAAAGATGATCCAGTTCACCCCGACCGAGGTAATCCACTCGGCAATATGCTGCGGGATGTTCTCATTCGCCATCAGGAACGAGAACAGCACCGCATTGGTAATGATGTAGAGGATCATCGCGCTCATATTCGCGGAACCAAGCAACACCTTGGGCACGTCCCTGAGCGACATGTCCCCATACACGAACACGGCGACGACAAAGGCGTACACCGCGCTGACCGCGGCGGCTTCCGTTGGCGTGAATAAGCCCGCATAGATGCCGCCGAGCACGATCAGGATCAGCAGCAAGCCCCAGACGCATTTCTGGAATGCCACCAGGCGCTCGGCCCAGCTTGCGCGGGCAAGCCTTGGATAATCGTTCTTCCATGCTCGATAAAAAGTTGTGAGCCCGAGCAGAGTAGCCAGATCAGGATGCCGAGTGCGCCGGAGGTGGCGATCACGCCGGCACCGAAGCGCCTTGGGAAACCCTGCCGCACCATCGCCGGCAGCATGATCGAGCCGATGGCGATGACGGTCGCCGGTGACGATCCCGAGACCGCCGCGAACAGCGCGCAAGCCATTACGCCGGCGAGCCCGAGTCCCCCGTACCAGTGCCCGACCATGGAGGTGGCGAAATTGATCATGCGGCGCGCGACCCCGCCGTGAGTCAGAAAATTTCCGGCGAGGATAAAGAACGGGATCGCCATGATCTCGAAATTGTCGATCCCGGTAAACAGCTTCAGCGCCACCGATTCCGTCGGAACGTTTGTCATGGTGTAGATGAAGGTCAGAACCGTCATGCCGAGCGCGATCGAAATCGGCATACCGGTCAGCATCAACGCGATCAGCAGCCCGAAGATAATCACGCTGCTCATCGCGTGACCTCGGCAGCACCGATCCCAGGCGCGTCGACATCGACGCCCTCGACATGGGCGTGGTCATGATGCGGAAGTTCGCCGGTGCGCCAAAATGTGAAGGCGACCTGCAGAAACCGAAAGCACATCAGATAGGAGCCGAGCGGAATGCAGAGGTAAACCAGCCAGCTCGGAATTTCGAGATCTGGAGAGACCTGATCGGTATACATCAGTCCGATGACGAATTTCGCGCCCATCGTTCCGATCACTGCGGTGAAGAACGCACCGCAGAACAGCCCGAACAGAACGACCAATTTCCGCCACGGCGGCTTGAGCTGATTGACGAGAACATCGACGCCGACATGGATGCCGGTTCGCACGCCATAAGCCGCCCCGAATTTCGCGACCCACACGAACATGTAGATGCACAATTCCTGCGCCCAGGACAGATGGATGGGAAACAGCAGCGGATAAAGCAGGGGAACGCTGATGAGGTAACGGTGCATCACCGCTAAAAATATAATGAAGGTCGCCGCCGCCATCAGCGACGCGATCAATAGCTCCTCAAGCCGATCGAGGCTACGCAGAAACATCAACTTCCCCCGTGCGCCTCATCTCGCACCCGCGAATGAGCTTGCGCTGTCCACCTGCGGCGCTCATGAGCCGCAGAACCCCAGACATGCAAGGGCTTCCGTACCGAAAGCACGGAAGCCCTGAATGTCGTTTCTAGTTGGTCGCTCCCCGCGTCTCCTTGAGGAATTCGTCGATAAGCGACTGACCTACGCGCGATGCCACGTCCTTGTAAACCGGTTCAAGCGCCCGGCGCATTGCCCCATCCTGCTCCGCCGTCAGCGTGATAATTTCGCTCTTGCCGGTCTTCTTGATCTCGGCGAGCGCGTCCTCGTTTTCCTGCGCCGACTGGCTATTGCCGTAAGCGGTTGCTTCCTTCATGGCCTTGTCACACTCGGCGCGGAGATCGGCCGGCAGACCGTCCCAGAATTTCTTGTTCACCACCACCACATAGCCGATATAGCCGTGGTTGCTGTTGGTGATGTATTTCTGCACCTCGTGCATTTTCTGAGTGTAGATGTTCGACCAGGTATTTTCCTGGCCATCGACCACGCCGGTCTGCAACGCTTGATAGACTTCCGAAAATGCCATCACCTGGGGAATAGACCCGAGGGTGCGGAACTGCGCTTCCAGTACCTTTGAAGACTGAATCCTTATTTTCAAACCTTTGTAATCCGCCGGGCTGACCAGCTTCCGGTTTGCGCTCATTTGCTTGAAGCCGTTGTCCCAATAGGCAAGACCGGTCATCCCTTTTGGCTCGAGCAGCTTGAGAAGTTTGGCGCCGAGCGGACCGTCAGTTACTTTGCGCAACGTCTTGAGATCCGGCAGGATGTACGGCAAATCGAATACCTCAAACTCCCGGACCCCGATCGGCCCGAACTTGGAGTTCGAAGGCGCCAGCATCTGCACCGCACCGAGTTGCAGCGCTTCGAGTTCTTCCTTGTCCTTGTAGAGCTGCGAGTTCGGGTAGACTTCAACCTTGACCTTGCCGTCAGTGTACTTTTCGGCCAATTCCTTGAATTTCAGTGCAGCCTGGCCTTTCGGCGTATTTGGCGCGACGACATGACTGAACTTGATGACGATCGGTGACTGAGCGCGTGCCGGTCCGGCCAGAACCAATGCCGCGATCGACGCAGCAGCCATAATCAATCTACGCATGTTACCTCCCGCGGGTTTTCGAGCGCGCAGCGCGGCTTCTCCGGTTGCTTTTCCCAAGCCGACCATTACCGAGAAGCTATTCGAAACGCCATCGCCCCTTTAGGAGGGTTCTTGGCGATTGCTGCAACGCGAAACGCGGCGCCCGGGGGCACCGCGTTTGATATTCAGCGATTAGAGCTGGCGCCTGCCGATCAGCTCGCCGCCACCGCCGGCAAGTCGCGCTGGCGCTTCATGACTATTTTGTTGAGCGCGCCGAGATAGGCCTTGGCCGAAGCCACCAGCGTATCCGGATCGGCGGCGCGCGCCGTCATTGAACGGCCTTCATGGGCGAGCCGTACCGAAACCTCGGCTTGCGCGTCGGTGCCTTGGGTCACGGCGTGGACCTGATAAAGCTCCAGCTTGGCCTCGTGCGGCACCAGGGCCTTGATGCAGTTGAACACCGCATCCACGGGGCCATTGCCTTCGGCTTCCTCAATTTTGGTCTGGCCGTCGACGTCGAGCTTCATGGTGGCACGCTGCGGCCCGTGGGTGCCTGCGATCACCGTCAACGAGGTCAGCTTGATGCGGTCGTGGGAAGCGGCGATTTCCTGATCGACCAGCGCCTCGATGTCCTCGTCATAAATGTCCTTTTTTCGGTCGGCGAGCGCTTTCATCCGCACGAACGCGTCTTCCAACTGGTTGGCGCCGAGCTTATAGCCCATCTCCTCGAGCTTGTGGACGAAGGCGTGGCGGCCCGAATGCTTGCCCAGCACCAGCGAGGACTGTTTCAATCCCACCATCTCCGGCCGCATGATTTCATAGGTCGATGCATCCTTCAGCACGCCGTCCTGATGGATCCCGCTTTCGTGGGCAAAGGCATTCCGGCCTACGATCGCCTTGTTGTATTGCACCGGGAACGAGGTTGCCGCCGAGACCAGTTTCGACGCCCGCGTCAGCATGGTGGTGTCGATCTTGTTCCAGTAAGGGAAGCGATCGTTGCGCACGTTAATCGCCATCACGACTTCTTCCAGCGCGGCGTTGCCTGCCCGCTCGCCGATGCCATTGACAGTGCATTCGATCTGTCGCGCGCCGCCGGCCAGCCCGGCGAGCGAATTCGCTACCGCCATGCCGAGATCGTTGTGGCAATGAACCGAGAATACCGCCTTGTCCGAGTTCGGCACCCGTTCGATCAAGGTGCGCATGAAACGGGTGTATTCCTCGGGCACGGTATAGCCGACGGTATCCGGAATATTGACCGTGGTGGCGCCGGCCTTGATGACGGCTTCTACGATGCGGCACAGGAAGTCCATCTCGCTGCGGGTGCCGTCTTCGGCCGACCATTCGACGTCATCGATATGGTTGCGGGCGCGGGTGACGTTGGCGATCGAGGTTTCGATCACCTGCTCCGGTGACATGTTGAGCTTCACCCGCATGTGCAGTGGCGAAGTCGCAATCACGGTATGGACGCGGCCACGGCGGCCAAACTTCACCGCTTCCGCGCACCGATCGATATCTTTGGGGTGTGCGCGCGACAGCCCGGCGATCACCGCATTTTTGGAGCGTCGGGCAATCTCGCTGACCGCCTGAAAATCGCCTTCGGAAGTGATGGGAAAGCCAGCCTCGATGACATCCACGCCCATGTCGTCGAGCATTTCGGCAACTTCGAGCTTCTCTTCGAAGCTCATGGTGGCGCCGGGGCACTGTTCGCCGTCGCGCAAGGTGGTGTCGAAAATAATGACGCGGTCCTTGTCGGACTTGTTCACGGAAGTCATCGGAAAATTCCTTTAGATGGTGCGCCGCTGGAGCGCTGAAGGGGTCTGGTGATCTCGCGCAACCCCTGAGTGCCCAGGCGCAAACCGCCCAGACGGCCCTCAGGGGCAGATAAGAAGCAGAAGACCGCAGAGAACTGGGGTGGGCACGGACGCAGCCGGAATCGAAACGGGATCGGCGGCGATGGCCGATTTCCCTTCAATTCCGAACAAATCGCTGCGAATCAGCATTGCCAGACCCTTTGAAGCCCGATCCTCAGCCAAAACCATTGACGGTTCCTTGCCAGGCAGGGGCGATCCCAACCCTTCTAAACAACAAATGCCATAATCTGCAACGCCAAAAGATGGTCAGGAAAGTTGACCTATTTTCGAGCAGCGGATAGCGAAGCGGAGGCCGGGCATGGCTCGGCATCGCCGTTCTTCACCTCGCCCCGCTTGCGGGGAGAGGTCGCGAGCATCTCGCGAGCGGGTGAGG
Organism: Alphaproteobacteria bacterium; assembly: GCA_005884855.1. GTDB lineage: Bacteria > Pseudomonadota > Alphaproteobacteria > Rhizobiales > Xanthobacteraceae > Bradyrhizobium. The sequence goes on from VAZS01000054.1 coordinate 5,916, forward strand.
GGGAGTCTCAAGCAGGCTCGGACTCGCGGATAGTCCCCCTCACCCGGAGACTTTGCTTCGCGCCGTCTCCGACCTCTCCCCGCAAGCGGGGCGAGGTTCTCATCTCCGTCATTACGAGCGGAGCGAAGCAATCCATCGAGCCGCGAAGCAGAAAGCTGGATCGCTTCGTCGCTTCCGCTCCTCGCGATGACGGCAACACACACCTCGACGATCCCGCGGCGCGATGCGCCCGAGTCGTGCACAATCCATTCGCCTCTGAGAACAGAGGGCGCAGGGAATGCCGGGTGCGCGATGCACCCGCAGTCTCGCGTGCAAAAAGTAAAAAGCACACGAGGTAGTCACCACGAGTTCACCGGAACAGCCCGGCATTCCCCGCGCAATGGTTTTAACGGTTTCCTTCGTGATCTCCCCGGTGATCGGGCTTTTTTGTCACCGTCGCCAGCGGAATTACTTCCGCCAACTTGACGCCAGCGTCGAGGCGTCAGGACCACACGACTTCGCCGTCCGCATCGCAAGCTGTTCGTCACCAGCACGTCAGCGTCCACCGCATCCCACCCCGCGTTCGTGACGATCGCGAAACGCCCCTCATCCGGAGCAGGACTTGTTCGCTCTATTACTGCTTCTACCAATTCGGGAAGCGATTTATTTTTCGCAAAGGGGCTAGACACAAAATCGCAACGCGAGCCCGTCGGGCAAATCACTCGCCGTTCGATCGGCAAATTCGTCCAACTATTTGAGCCACAGCTTTAGCGGAACCGCCTCTCGATCGGGACAGGTCATGGTCCCGGTATAAACATCGGACAATCGTCCGCTGTACCTGCATTGGACCCCGGCAACTGACAGCGTGGCCTCCAGCAAGGAGGATGAAGCCGATAGCTCAAGGTGCAGTTCACCGGCCCTCTCCTCCGGACCATCTTGAGTGCACACACCCACGTGCTTCATCATCAATGGACCGGAATATCCTTTTCGATCGGGAGCCGTTTGCGCGACTGTGGCGGTCAACTCCCATTCGCCGAGATGACCTGAGTAGCCGATCACCTCGAGCGACTGGGCATACGCCGGCACAACGAGCGCACCCAGCCCGATCGAGAGAATGAGTGCCCGCACTTGTCGCTCCCTTGTTCGGTGCTCTATTCACTGCGGCTTTAGATGCGCGCGAGCCTCGGCGACTTCGGTTCGGCTATTGTCCGCGCTATCAGCAATCGCGACAATCTTCTTGTAATATTCATTGGCCTTGGCTTGGTCGCCCGCCTTTTGGGCTGATTTCGCCGCACCTACATACGCGCCTAGCCGGTTCGGCTCCTTTTTGAGCGTAGCTTCGAACGCCGTGAGCGCTTCGTTGGCATTGCCGCTATCCAGCAGCATCTCACCGTAAAGTCCGCGGGCCGGCTTCGGTACGCCTGGCGTAACCGGATGCTTTTCGGTCTTGTCCTCGGCATCGGCGGCTGCGTTCATGGCATCGCGCGCCTCAGAGCGCTTGCCTTCGGCGTAGAGTACCCAGGCGGTGGCGACCTGCCGCTGAATATCCACCTGTTCCGACCAATAGGCATCCTTGGCATCACGCAGCTTGTCCCGCAACTCCGCGAGCTTGGCGATGTCGATCCTGGCGGCCTCCGGATTGCCCGAACGAGCCGCTCCCAGCGCGCGCGCAAAATACGTGATCGCTTGCAC
>VAZS01000055.1 GCA_005884855.1 Alphaproteobacteria bacterium
ATATGGCTGCGATCAAACGTCCTGTCAGCGTCGTCGCTACTAGTATGGGCACGATACGGGCCGCGAAGGGGATAGCGAGTGGCGCGCGACCGGACGCGCTGGTCTTGACATCGGGATTTCTAAGTCAGGGGTCCGGGGACAGCTACAATTTCATGTCGATTATTGGCTCACCGGCCGCATTGCCGCGAACCCTCGTCATTCATCACAGCCAGGATACTTGCAAACATACATTGCCGGCGGGAGTCGAGCCGTTCATCAAATGGTCGGCTGGCCGCGCGCGCGTTGCCTGGATCAACGGTGGCAATACCCAGGGCGACCCATGTGAGGCATTTTCGCATCACGGCTTCAACGGCCAGGATGGGCAAATCGTGGGGATTGCGGCGAGTTTCCGCTGACAGTCAGAAGCCACCTCGTGCTTTCGGGCGAACATATCCACTTCGCCTGAAGCCGTTATTGCGACGAGGGATGCGCCGCAGCTTCGGGCATCATCATCAAATTGTTTTCCGCGCCCTGTCGGGCGGGCAATTCCCCGGCGGCGTCGAGCACGGGATAGGCCACCGAGCAGACATGCGAGTGAATTCGCCGCAGGTCACGCAGCACGTCTAGATGCAACGAGGTGGTCTCGATGGTCTCGGGCCGGCCTTCTCGCAGACGGTCGAGGTGCCGTTCCGTGGCGGCAAGCTCGGCATTGCGCAACAGCGCCTTCTCCGCCAGAAGCTTGCGCGCCTCGTTGACATCGCCGGACATGAAGACGCCGAACGCGATCCGAAGCGAGTCCATGGTACGCTTGTGGAACGTCGACAGCTCTTCCGCGCCTTCCGGTGAAAACTGGAACCGGCGCTTGATCTTCTTGGTCGCGAGCTCGCTCAAATTCTTGTCGATGATATCGCCGATGTGCTCGAGATTAATCGCGAAAGAGATGATCTCCATCGCACGCTGGCCTTCGCGCTCGTCGAGACTGCCACGCGTGAGCTTGGTGACATACAGCTTGATCGCTTCGTCGAGGGTGTCCACGCTGTTGTCCATTCTGGACACCTGATCGACCAAGGCCCGGTCGTTGGTCATTATCGCCGCCATCACCTTGCGCAGCATGATTTCGACGTGATCACCCATATGCAGGGTTTCTCGAGCGGCGTCGGCCAGCGCGAGGGAAGGAGTTGCAAGCGCGCTCTCGTCGAGATAGCGCGGGCGCGACGGATCGGTCTCCTGAGGCCGGTCCGGAAAAGCCTTCTTGAGCAACGCCGCCAGGCCGTCGAGCAGGCCGATGAAGATAACAGCCATTGCCAGGTTGAAGGCAATGTGGAATGCGGCCGTGAGCTTCGCCAGGTCAGGCTGCCACGCCTGCAAAACCTCGGTGATCGGACGGAGGAACGGCGCGACCACCAACACGCCGGCCAGCCGGTTGATCAGGTTGCCGACCGGAAGCCGGTAACTGGCCGGGTTATCGCGACGCGCGCCTTCGAAAAGAGGATTGATCGCGCTGCCGAGATTGGCGCCAAGTACAAGGGCCAGCGCCGCCGAGGGCGAGATGAACTGCGAATAGGCCAGCGACATGACAAGGAGAACACTGGCCACGCTCGAATGCACCAGCCAGGTGACGAGGGCGCCGATGATGATGCACAGCGCCGGATCGCCGGTAATCGCGTTCATGAACAGACGCACGCCCGGCACATTCTCCGCAGGCGCCAGGGTGTCGAGCAAGATATGAAGCGCCAGCAGCATCAGGCCGAGACCGATCGAGACTCGGCCCACGTCCTTGATCCGGGACTGCGCACCGCTGCGAAACGCCACCAAGCCGAAAATGAACAGCACTGGGGCGGCCGCGGCGATGTTGAAGGACAGGATTTGAACGATCAGCGTGGTCCCGAGGTTCGCGCCGAGCATGATCGCAAGCGCCGGGACCAGACCGACCAGACCTTCCGCCGCGAACGAACTTGTGATCAGGGCGGTGGCGGTGCTGCTTTGCAGCAGCGCGGTCAGCCCGACGCCGGCCGCAAAAGCCGTAAACCGGTTCCTCAGGCCTTTGGCGAGGCCCCGGCGGAGATCGGGACCGAACGCGCGCAGCACGCCGCTGTGGACCATATGCAGGCCCCATAACAGCAGCGCCACGCCACCCATCAGATCGAGAAGAACCAGGCTACCCATCATCATCCGTCGAATTTGAGTCGAAAAATCACGCTATCGGCAAACGACGGAGGATCAATCTTTTTATTCGGGCGAGCAGCAAAAAGTCCGCCTCCGCGCGCTGCCCTTGATCGTCGGAAGCAAGGTTACCGACGGACCAGCTCGGTTAAATCATCCTTAAAGCAGCAGCTACATTGCGAGACATCCAGATAGGCATATTCCAATGATTCCCCTGTAAAGCGGTAGCACCGGCATGCTGCCGGTGAGAACTATCGAGCAAGGCGAAGGACCGACATGCTAGCCAATCGTCGTACAAGCGAGCGTCGTACATGCAGACGGCTCGCGAAGATCCAACTCGGGACCGGCTCCTTGCCACGCGACTGCACGATCACGGACATATCGGCCGGCGGCGTGAAGGTGATCGCCGAGCACGTCGACATTCCCTCTGATTTTACGATCATCTTCTCGGAAGGCCGCCCCCGCCAATGTCGCCTGGCATGGCGGATCGGGTGCGAATTCGGCGCCCAGTTCACCGATTAGATCGAACAAGAGGCGTGGGATTTTCGATCCTATCGTCTGCCCAGCAACTTGTTCATGATCGGCGATAGCAAGGAAGTACGCGACTTCCTGGTTTCACCGCGGCCAGTCAGCCGCTGACCGATCTGCAGAAACGTCTCGGTGGTGCGGTGGCGCGCGGCAATTTCGGCGATCATTTGGCCGTTATTGGCAGCCGTCCCGAACAATCGCGAATCGAATGGAATGGCCGCGATCGGCGGACTCTCGATGGTCTTTGTAAATCCGCGCGCGTCGATTTCAGGGCGCTTCGGCATCCGGATCTGATTGAGACAGTATAGCGGCGGGCGGTCGTTCGGCCGCGAGGCCGTCAGCATCGTCAGCATATTCTTGGTGTTGCGCAGGTTGGCGAGGTCCGGCTCGGCAACCACGAGAATGTCATCGGCGCCGACCAAAACGCGCTTGGTCCATCCCGACCATTGGTGTGGAACGTCCAGGATGATGCAGGGCGTCGTCATACGCAGCGTATCGAATATCGAATCGAACGCCTCTGCACCCAAGTCGTAGACACGCTCGAGCGATGCCGGCGAAGCCAGCAGGCTGAGGCGGTCGCTGCATTTTGCCAGCAGGCGTTCGACGGTGGTGGTATCGAGCCGATCGGGCGAGAACACCGCGTTGGCGATTCCCTGTACCGGATCCTGATTGTAGTCGAGACTCGCTGTGCCGAACGCGAGGTCGAGATCGATAACGACCGAATCGAGCGCGAGATCGCGTGCGATCGCCCAGGCGACGTTATGCGCGACGGTGGATGCACCGACCCCGCCTTTGGCGCCGACGATCGCGATCATTCGGCCGACGGCTACTGCCTCGGAAGCCGAGAACAGGCTGCAAATCGACCGCACCACGTCAAGCGTATCGACCGGTCCGACAACGTAATCGTTGACGCCGCGGCGCACCAGTTCGCGATAGGGCGCGACATCGTTCTCGCTGCCGATGACGACCACGCGTGTTCCGGCATCGCACACGGTGGCGAGTTGATCGAGGCCGGCAAGGATATCGCTGCTGCCGTCGGTTTCCAGAATGATGACATTGGGGGTCGGGATCGTGCTGTAGGATTCGACGGCCGCTGCCATGCCGCCCATTTGGACGGTCAAATTGGCTTTGCCGAGACGGCGGTCTTCGCCCGCGGATCGCACAGCGGCTGCGGTCTCCATCGTCTCGCAAAAGGCTTGCACCGACACTCGAGGCGCCGGAGCGATGTAATCGTCGGCGTGTGGCGGCGGAGCGTCCGGCTGCTCTTCGGAATTTCGGCGGGCGGTGTTGATCATTTGCCTGTATCGCTCAGTTTGGCTTTCTCGGCTTCCGGATAGGTCGGCGCGGTCGACTCGCCCTTCCGATATTTCTCGAACGCAGCCGTGCGTCGCGCCGTATAAGCGGGCGCCTCCGGGCGCGGCTGCACAAGGTCCGCCGGATTGTCGATCATCGCGGCGAGGTTGCGCTGGGTAGCGCAGCCGAAATTGTAGTACTCTTTGTTTTCGGAATGGCGATTGTTCAAACTCGACGGTCCAAGATCCTCCGGCCACAACCCGCACGGCCCGGCGACCGCCGCTATCCTGGGATAGCTTAAGCGGATCGTTGCCAGGGTTCGCGGGTCATCCGGGTGGTAGTGATGCAACGTAATTCCGCGAGGAGGTACGCCGCCTGCTGCAAGGACAGCGCGAATCGCCTCGAACGAACTCGCCGCCGCCCGTGCGTTCGGTGTGTCGACCGGCACGTCAGCCACAATCGCGCCGGTGGCTTCGCGGATCCATATCTGCGCCAATCCAATGACGTCGGCGCGCTGTGAAGGAGACAAGCCGCCGCGCCCTTCGCCGACGAAAATGACAACGGAGCGTCTGGCTTCTTCAATTGCAATGGGATGGCGGTGGCGGTGATCGTCCGGCACGCTCGCCGTCACCACTTCTCCATTGGTGTACGTGCACGCACCCAGCGCGATTGAGAGGCCGGTGAGTGCGCTCAGCAGGCGCAGGGTTCGATGGGGTTCGAGCCGAATTCTATTTGTCATCGTTTGTCCTCGTCCCGCTTCGGCCGGGCAATCCGTCTCAA
>VAZS01000056.1 GCA_005884855.1 Alphaproteobacteria bacterium
TCGGCAGCAACGCGCGCAGCGTCGTTGCGCTATCGCCGACCATGTTGATCTCCATGGGATATCGTAAACTCAGCCTGCTACCGTCGATGTCGATCTGCACGCCGCGCGCCGCGCCCGGCTTGGGCAGAAACTCGCTGTATGGGAAAGCAGAGCCTACCATCAGCAGCGTGTCGCAGTTTTTCATGAGGTCCCAGCTCGGCTTGGTCCCGAGCAATCCGATCGTACCCGTTACGAACGGCAGATCGTCAGGAAGCGCGGCCTTGCCGAGCAGCGCCTTGGCGACACCCGCCTGCAACCGCTGCGCCACCGCGATGACCTCATCGGTCGCCTCGAGCGCCCCGGCCCCAACCAGCATCGCAACTTTCTTGCCGCTATTCAAAACGTCGGCGGCCTCCCGAAGCAGCGCCTCATCGGGTAATTTGGCGGGCCCCGCGTAACCGACGCCGGTGTGGGTCGCGCCATGCGCGAGCGGCGGGTCTTCGTACTCAAGTTCCTGCAGGTCATTCGGGAGGATTACGCAACTCACCGCCCGTTTGTTGTGAGCGATCCGCACCGCGCGGTCGATCAGATGACGCACCTGTGCCGGGACACTCGCAAGCGCGACATACTCGCTGACATCTTTAAACAGGTTCTGGAGATCGACTTCCTGCTGATAACTCGCCCCCAATCCGGTTCTCGCCTGCTGACCAACAAGCGCAACCACGGGAACGTGATCCATTTTGGCGTCGTACAATCCATTCAGCAGATGGATCGCGCCTGGGCCGGAGGTCGCGTAGCAAAGCCCGACCTGGCCGGTAAACTTCGCATGCGCCGAGGCCATGAACGCGGCCATCTCCTCATGGCGGACCTGAACGTATTGCATCCGGTCCTTGGCCTTCTCAAGCGCGACGTCGAGGCCTCCGACTCCGTCGCCGGGGTAGCCGTAGACCCGTCTCAATCCCCATTCGGACAATCGCTGCCAAACATATTCGCTGACGTTCATGCGTGCCCTCCTGAAGAGGCGCCAAGCCGGCCTAAATTTGTTGATGCCGATTCCAACGTTGCCTTTCGGCAAATGTTGCAATCATGAAGGCCTTTTACCTTGGGCCGGGCTTTTCCTCACGTGGACGTGAAAAAATGTGCCTGTGGCACGGCTTTGCTGCCGGCGTTGAGGAAGTCTGAGATCAAGGGATGATAGACCGGCTTGCGCAGAGCCCAAAACGCTAACACATCGAAAACGTCGGGCATGACGCCGGGCTTCCGATTGCCGGGACTTCTCAACCGAGGGAACGGAACCGTCCAATGATTGTTCCCCTCTCCGGGCGGTAGTTACATGGATCAGGGTCGATGAGCAGAGCTTTCGTTAGAGAACAGGACGCCGATTATCTCGAGGATCTGCCGGAGCGGCCGGTGTCGGAGCATCGCAACGATGTCACCGAAGCTGGTCTGGCGCAGATAGAGGCTGCGCTCGCGGCGGCCAGCGAAGCCTACTCCCAGGCGCGGACGGCGGGTGATCGCGAGGCGCTCGCCGCCGCGGGCCGAGACCTTCGGTATTGGACGGCCCGACGGGCGACCGCCCGGGTCGTCCCGGCCCCGGTCGGAGTTTCCGAAGTTCGCTTTGGCTCCTTGGTCACGATCATGCGCGATGACGGGCGGGAACAGACGTTCCGGATCGTCGGGGAGGACGAAGCCGACCCTTCCCGAGGGTCGATCTCGCATGTCTCCCCGCTGGCGCGAGCGATGTTCGGCAAACGGGTGGGCGATGTCGTACGAGCCGGTAGCGGCGAAGCCGAAATTATCCGCATCCAGTGACCGGGTCTGCTCAAAGACCCCAGCCCGCTATCAGGGATCAACCGCAGCATCCGGTTACGCCGGACGGCCGGTACTTCGTGGTCCGCGGCAAGCTTTGGCGAATGCCCAATCCGAATCTTTCGCCTGCAAAGAAGAGCACGCTCGTGAGCGAATTGATGAAAGCGCGCAGTGCGGTGCGCTCAGCCAAGCTCGCGGGTGACCAGGGGGAAGAAGCCGCCGCGCATCGCGCCGTTGATATCGTCAAGCGAGAGCTCGGCGAGCGTGGCCCGGTGTGGTGGTCGGACGGAACGCCGGATTTTAACCGCCAGGCGGTGAAGAACACTCCATATGCGAAATGGTATTCGGGCCTGCGCGCGAGCAGAAGGCGAGGCGAAGGTTGAAGGTGTTACGAACGCGGACCCGCCTGTCAGGGCTTCACACAAATGCTATGACGAGAGACTTTCACCGATGCCGTTTGCAACGTATGATGACGACTGGTTTTATCGAGCCCCTGTTCCCTGCAAATAGCCGGAACACAGCGCGCCGTAGGCCAGGAGATTTCCATGCCTTCGTTGACTGAATGGAAAGTGCCGCCGGCGTACCAGCCGCGCCCGGGCGACTACAGTTTTGACCTGGACCGTATACTTTCTTCGGTGGTTGGGCTGCATTCGATCATCCCTCCAGATGCCTTCAGCGCGGAAACACTCGGCACCGAACGCGCGGGAAATGGCGTCCTGATCGAGGATGGGCTGGTGCTCACCATCGGCTATCTCATTACTGAAGCCGAGGCGGTTTGGCTGCATCTCGGGGATGGGCGCGTCGTGGAAGGTCACGCGCTCGGCTTCGATTCCGAAAGCGGCTTCGGCCTGGTACAGGCGCTCGGCGGCATCGATCTCGATCCGCTGCCGCTTGGTGCGTCCAGCGCCGCGGAAATCGGCGATCGAGTCGTAGTGGGCGGTGCCGGGGGACGTACGCGGTCCGTTGCCTGCCAGATCGCGGCCAAGCAGGAGTTTGCCGGCTACTGGGAGTATCTTCTGGATGAGGCAATCTTCACCTATCCCGCGCATCCCAATTGGGGCGGTACCGGACTAATCTCGAATCGCGGCGAGTTGATAGGGATCGGTTCGCTTCAGCTTGAGCGGGAGCGGGACGGCAAGGCCGAGCACGTCAACATGATTGTGCCGATCGATCTTCTCAAGCCGGTGCTGGACGATCTCAGAAAATTCGGCCGCGTCAACAAGCCGGCCCGGCCCTGGCTTGGAATGTACTCGACCGAGATCGATAACAGGGTCGTGGTGATCGGCATTTCCGTCAAGGGACCCGCCGCGCGCGCCGAACTCAAGGCCGGTGACGTCATCCTGGCGGTGAAAGGTGAGAAGATCTCAAGCCAGGCCGCTTTCTACCGGAAACTCTGGGCGCTCGGACCAGCGGGCGTCGACGTGCCGCTGACCGTCTATCATGATGGCGTCACCTTTGAGGTGGTGCTCACCTCCACGGACCGTGCCAAGATGCTGAAAGCCCCGCAGCTGCATTAGAGCGGCCGGAGGTGGAGTCCGGGTCGCGCTCCCGGCGCAAAACAGGGCGCGCGAGCGGAGAACAGCATGAGCGAGGCCGTGGTGGACGACATCGTGGCCGTGCTGCCGCCGTTGCTGCAATCGCTGGAAGCGCTGTCGTTTGTCGCCCGCCACCTAAACCCGCCGGAGTTCGGTTCTGTGATGGACGCTGCCGGCATGCCTGACCAGGCGTTGCAGGCGGTTCGCGGGCGGCTAGGCGGCTGGCCGGAGGAGTTTACGGGGCTACAATCCTCTCTCGAGACGGCAAGCGATGCGGCGCTCGCGGCATTTGCGGGGCTGCGCGCCGTCGAGCAAGGCAATGGTGATTTGATTGCGGTGTTTCGTGCCCTGCGGCACGCCCCCCGCGCGCAAGAGGCGCTTTATCCGCTCGCCGCGCGATTACCGCCGGTGAGTAGTTTCTTTGTTCATCCCGACCTGCGCGAGGATGCCGGCATAACGGCGCGGCTCGCACAGCGCGCAAATGAGAACACCGGGATCGTTCACGTACATAACGAACCTGGCAGCCGCGGCGGCTTCTCGGTTTACGTGCCGGAATATTACACGGCCGATCGCGAGTGGCCGCTGGTGATGGCGTTACATGGCGGCAGCGGCAACGGCCGGAACTTCCTGTGGAGCTGGCTTCGTGACGCTCGCAGCTTGGGGGCCATCCTGGTCGCGCCAACTGCGACCGGGAATACCTGGGCGTTGATGGGAGAAGACGCCGACACGCCGAACCTCGCTCGCATTCTGGATTCAGTACGCCGCCGATGGAACATCGATGAGAGTAAGCTGCTGCTGACCGGGATGAGCGACGGCGGCACGTTCTGTTACGTGACTGGGCTGGAAAGCGCTTCCCCGTTCACCCACCTCGCACCAGTTGCCGCCACCTTCCATCCACTGATGGCGGAAATGGCGGACGCGGAAAGGCTGCGGGGCTTACCAATCTATCTTGTGCACGGCCGGCTGGACTGGATGTTTCCGGTGCAGGTGGCGCGTCAGACCCGAGACCTGCTGTCAGCGGCCGGCGCCGACGTCACCTACCGCGAGCTTGAAGACCTCAGCCATTGCTATCCGCGCGAGATGAACGCGCCGATCCTGAAGTGGCTGGCTGGGGAATGAATGACCCCGTCATTCGGATAACCGCGCAGACATAATCTCGTCCGAATTTGTGCATCACTGAGGAGCAGCGGGGGCGCTGGTCAGCACGGAAAACATCATGGTCTCAAATATCGCCCTCGCCCCCCAAGACCTGCCTTCCGGCACCTCCGCCTCGGTGTTGCTGTCGAAGGGCGTCAAACGACTCGAACTCACGCTCAAACTGACGACCGCAATCCTCGCGCTGGCGGCCGGCGTCTATACTTACCTTGGCGTGCGCGAATTGTTGAACGGCAGTCCTGGCACCGTGTTCTTCGCCGCCGTGATCTATTCGGTTGCGGTGTCGGTCGGCATTTACGCGTTCTGGGTATTCCTGATGCACTTCATGCCGCACGTCACCTACCGGGCCGGCCGTGGCCTGATGTTCGGCTGCATGCTGCTCGGCTCATTGATGATCGTTGCAATGTCTTCATGGTTGAATGCATCCGCGCTGGCCGGCGCCGCCGCGATCCAGCAACATCTCGCCACCACCGTGCAGAACTACACCCGCGATCTCGATACCGCCAACATCAACGCCATCGCGGCCCAGGGACTACTGCCGGACATCCAGCTCGCCTCCTCGCGGTTTGCAAAGCTG
>VAZS01000057.1 GCA_005884855.1 Alphaproteobacteria bacterium
TTGTTTCAAAGATGATTTTTTCATCGCCTTGTCCCTCGCCAGGAATCGGACGCCGATTTGGTCGCCGTCCATGCGGACAAGTTGGCAGCGCCGAAACGCGAGCCCGGTGGAAGACAGAAGCAGAAAAAATTCCTTGAGGTCCAAGCCCTCGGCCGATCCCTCGATGCGCAGGCGCGCGCCGGTTTGGGATACGTCGACCATCATGCATTCGCGGCGCCAGGTTCCATCGATGCCCATGATGTAAACCCGGATTCCGCGTTCGAAATCGACGCGTCCGCTTTTTCTGTCTCCGTAAGCCATTTATGCAGTCCGATGTTTTGCAAGCAGGGCAAGGTCTCAGGCGCTCTTCGCGCTCGCCTCGCGGACCTGCCAGAACCGAAGCAGTCGCTGAGCGTTCGCTTTCGACAATTTGGCGAATTCCATCTTGAGTTTCTCGTGACCTGCTCTCGGCGCAGCTCCGGATGGGAGCTTGGTCGAGAGAATCGCGCTGACGGTTTCCCATCCGCAATCGGCCACTTTGCACGGGATCAACAGGCCGTCATCCATCGGACTGTTCATGAGCGGCTTGATAATCTCGAGCGAGGTCGAGGACAGCAGCGAGAGGGCCACCGCGGTTTCTTCATGTTTTCGGTTGCGCGCAAATTCGCGAAGTGTGATTTCGTGAAGATCGCCTTTCGCGCGCAGCAGGCTTACAGAGGCCTTGGCGCTCCGGAAATCGCGTGGCTTTCTTGACTCTCGATCGACGGCTTTTGTGGCTATGCTCAGGGCTTGGCGCATCTGCTCCTGAAATTCGGGAGGAATGCGCGAAAGCAGTCGGGATCGAACTGCCTCGGTCGCTCTTAACAGCAGCTGCTGGAGAACGTTAAGCGGGAGGTCCAGCCGTAAGCCGGTTTTTTCAGCGAGCGTGTCATCGCTCTCGGCTGCATTGAGCAGTGCGGCAAAACCGTTCTCGGAGAATTGTGCTCCGGAATTGCTGGCCACGCTAAGGACGACCGCGGGATTACCCCGATCGAGAAGCACGTCAGTCACGGCCGTTTCAACTTGCGACCGCTCGGAAATTGCCAGGAGGTGGCCATGGCTCTTTGTTTTTGCGATCGCGACAAGATCGGCTGTGGTGAGCCGGCTGGAGTTTTTCAGGATCGGCCTGGCAATTCCGATTTCGGAATGACCGGCTAACTTTACTGTGAGATCGACCGGGGCGTTCGCGACCGGAGCCAACCGCTCGCTGATCTCCATCAGCGTCCTCAATTCAATTCTCTCGATCAATTGAACCAGAACGATATCGAAAACGCCGATCTGCTCTTCGTCCAACCGATCCGCCTCGTTGAGGAATAGATCGGTGACTTGCCGCAGCATGGCAACGCGCTTTTCCGATGAACCGCTTTGCAGGGCGGCATCGAGTTCATCAAATAGGTCGGAGCTATCGGCTTTCTGCACGATCGCAATCCATAATTCCGGCACGGTCGCTTTGCGGTGTTTGGGGCACCGGCGGCCAGCCGTGTTCTCGACTAGACGATAATTCGCTAGAAATACCCTTGAAACAAAAACGTCCGGTAAATTGGCGGGGTTACTGGAAGCAGAACGAGAACATGGAATTACTGTTAGCCGGACGTGTTATCGGCTGGCCAGCCTGTTGCGGTCATTTAAAGCTGCGAGGATTGGATATGGGTATTTGGTAACTATAACGCTCAATCAAACGTTCAAGATGTTCTGCAAATCCCGCAGCCGGCTCTCAGCTCACGCACGGTGGTGTGGAGCACTGGAAAAAGCGCATCGGGGTCGCTTTCTAGCAGGTCAGGAATGTCAGCTAGTTCAGCCGATTGCGATCGAGACCCAGGCTTTGCAGATTGACTCGCCGGACTGTGATCTCCGGGCTTAGCGGTACCGAGAGCCGACAGATCAGCCCTTCGGACCGCCAGTCGAACTCGGCTTGTCCTCCGAGCTGCGACTCGATACTGGCGATTACGCTGCGTGTCCCAAACCCGCGTGATGCCGGTTTTTCCACGACAGGTCCGTCTCGCTCTTCCCAGACCATCTGGAGAACATCGCCAGCGATGCCCCAGTTGAGCGAAAGCCGGCCCGACAGCGTCGACAGGGCTCCATATTTCGCCGAATTGGTGACCAGTTCGTGCAGCGCCAGCGCCAGCGTTTGCGCGGTTGCCGGTTGCAGCTGAATATCCGCGCCGCCGAGACTAATCTGATCGCCGGTTGCATAGGGCGCGAGTTCCTCGTCGATCAGCTTCCCTATCTCCGCTCCCTGCCAGCTCGATAGCGACAGGATGGTGTGCACTCGTGCCAGCGCGCTGATCCGTCCTTCCACCGCCTGCATATAGGCTTTGACGCTCTCGCCGCGTGTCAAGCGAACGATAGATTGCGCCAGCGCCAACGCGTTCTTGGCCCGGTGATCGACTTCCCGAGTGAGCAGGTTCTGACGTTCCTCGGCGCGCTTCCGTTCGGTGATGTCGACGGTTACGCCGCTTACGCGCACTACACGACCGGACTTGTCGACCGTTGCTGCCGCGGTTCCGATGCACCAGCGAACTTCACCATCGGGTCGATTGACCCGAAACTCGGCCTCATGCGATCGTTTGCCCCTGCCGAACTTGGCGATCGCCAGGCGCAGCTCATGGAAATCGCGTGGATGAAGCAGCGCCTTGACGTTCGCGGTCGTCACCACAAAGTTGTTCGGATCGACCCCAAAGATCTGGAATTGCCCCTTGTCCCACATCCAGTCGCCGTTGACCCAGTCCCAATCCCACGAACCCATTCTCCCGGCCGCAAGGGCGAGGCTCCGGCGCTGTTCGCTTTCGAGAAGTCTCGCGTTTGAATCTTCCAGTTCAGCAGTCCGCGCGCGAACGCGATTCTCAAGCTCGGCATTAAACCGTTCCAGCTGCCGGGTCTTGCGATAAAGCTCGGCGAACACCCTGATCTTGGCCCTCAAGACCTCAGGGATCACCGGTACCGGAACGTAGTCCACCGCACCCATCTCATAGCCGCGAAGCCGGTCGATATCGCTGACTTGAATGGCCGAAATGAAGATCATCGCCGTCTTCTGGAATCGCGGATGCTCGCGGATCATGGCGGCAAGCTCGAAACCGTCCAGTTCCGGCATGCAGACGTCGACCAGAATGATGGCGACCTCGTTCTTGAGCAGATATTCGAGCGCTTCACGCCCGGAGGATGCAACGACGAGATTTTCTCCAAGCTCCTTTAGAATGACTTCATAGGCGAGCAGCTTTGCCGGCTGATCATCGACCAGAAGGATGTTTACCTTTTCGTGGTCCATGATCTGTGCCAATCAGCGATGCAGCCACATACGTATGGCCAGGAGCAACTGCTCGGTATTAACTGGTTTAGCAAGATAATCGGACGCGCCCGCTTCAAAACACTTCTCTCGATCTCCTTTCATGGCTTTTGCGGTAAGCGCGATCCACCAGCGTGACCGCTTCACTGCCGGTCGTCGCGGTGAGTACCTTCATTCCGCGCCGCTCCAACACGCTGGAAAGCGCGAAGATATTGCGGGCATCGTCGTCCACCAACAACGCCGTTCGGCCCACCAGATCCTCATCGGAACTGTTGAGCTTCTCAAGCATTCGCTGCTTCTCGATCGGCAATTCCGTGATCACACGGTGCAAAAACAAAGACGTTTCATCCAGAAGCCGTTCCGGCGATTCGACGCCTTTCACCACGATGCTTCGGGCCAGCGTGTGCAGTTCGGCGTCCTCTTCGACGGTTAGCTCACGGCCGGTGAACACGACCACGGGAACCTCGGACAGCGAATCGTCATTGCGAATGCTGTCCAGCACCTCGAACCCGCTCATGTCAGGCAACCGCAAGTCGAGCACCACGCAGTCGCACGGGTTCTCGCGCAAGGTAGAAAGAGCCTCTGCCCCGGTTCCGGTCGTGACGATCTCAATATCATCGTGGGCCAGCAGCTCCTTGATGCTCATCTGTTCCGCCGCATTGTCCTCTACGATCAGCAGGCGCTTGCGGCGGGGTTTGGCGTATTCCTTGATTTGGGATAGCGCCGCACTCACGCCTTCAGTCGTGGTCGGCTTGTTGACGAACGAGAATGCGCCGCGCGCCAGCGCGTGCTGACGGTCTTCGTCCAGCGTAATGATCTGGACCGGAATGTGCCGGGTCAGCGGATTGTGTTTCAACTGGCTAAGCACCGTCCAGCCGAGCATATCGGGCAGGAACACATCGAGCGACACAGCGGTTGGCTGAAATTGCTTGGCAAGCTCTAGCGCCTCCGATCCTCGCGCCGCCACCAGGACCTTGAAGCCCTTGTCGTGAGCGAGATCGATCAGCACCCGTGCATAATGCGCGTCGTCCTCGACAATAAGCAGAATAGTGTCTCCCGGCTCCAGATTGAGCCGATCGTCCGGAAGCTGCTCGATCACACGCTCTTGCGTCGCTGCGGGCGAGACCGGTGCGAGGCTGTATTGAGACGGAGCGCTGACCCGCGGAGCCACGGTCGGTCCGGAGTACTTCAATGGCAAATAGAGCGTGAAGGTGCTGCCTTTGCCGGGCGTACTCTGAAGATGAATCTCGCCGCCCAATAGGTTCGCAAGCTCACGGCTGATCGCGAGCCCAAGCCCAGTGCCGCCATATTTTCGGCTGGTCCCGGCGTCGGCCTGCTGAAACGCCTCGAAGATCAGCTTCTGCTTTTCCAGCGGGATGCCGATGCCGGTGTCGGACACTTCGAAGGCGACCACGGCCGGTGACTGATTGAGAACGGGATGTTCGGCGCTCCAGCCGCCGATCGCCGCCGAGACGTTGAGGCGCACCCCGCCGTCGGCCGTGAACTTGAACGCGTTTGACAACAGGTTTTTCAATACCTGCTGCAGTCGTTTCGAGTCGGTGATGATGCTGCGTCCCAGATTTGGATCGGCCTCGATGGTGAACGAGAGCTGCCTGTTCTCCGCTTCGTGCCGGAACGGGCGCCCCACCGTTTCCAGAAGGTTGGTTGTCAGAATTTCTTCCGCGTCCACCGTCACGGTTCCCGATTCGATCTTGGACAGGTCGAGTATGTCGCTGATCAGGTTCAACAAGTCAGTGCCCGCCCCGTGAATCGTGCGCGCAAATTCGACCTGCTTCCCAGACAAATTGCCGTCCGGATTTTCGGTAAGCTGCTGACCAAGAATCAAGATGCTGTTGAGCGGCGTCCGCAGCTCATGTGACATGTTGGCCAGGAATTCTGATTTGTATTTCGATGTCAGCGAAAGTTCGGTCGCCTTCTCTTCAAGCGCGCGTCGCGCCTGCTCGATTTCCTGGTTTTTGCGTTCCACCTCGACGTTGCGCTCGGCGAGCTGTTGAGCCTTTTGCTCGAGCTGCTCGTTGGTTTGTTGCAGTTCCTTTTGCTGGGTCTGCAATTCTCCGGCGAGCTGCTGCGATTGTTTCAGCAGCCCTTCGGTCTGCATCGTTGCCTCGATGCTGTTGAGTACGATGCCGATGCTATCAGTGAGTTGCTCAAGGAACGTCATTTGCGAATTCGTGAAGGTGCTCACCGAAGCCAGCTCGATGACGGCCTTCACCTGGCTTTCGAACAGCACCGGAAGCACGACGAGATTTTTGGGCACCACCCGCAACAGGGCCGAATTGATCGGAGCCGCATCGTCGGGAATTTCCGATACAAGCCGCTGGCGCTTGTCCATCGCGCATTGTCCGATCAGTCCGTCGCCAAATTGAAGAATTTGCTGGTGCGGATGGATGCCGTCGCCGGCGTAAGCCGAAAGTAGCCGCAATTGCGGGCTTTCTTCATTCTCGACCTGGTAGATCACGCCCATATGGGCATTCACCAGCGGCGTCAATTCGGTCAGCAGCAGCCGCCCAACGGTGGTCAGGTCGCGCTGGCCCTGAAGCATGTTGGTGAATTTTGCGAGGTTCGTCTTCAGCCAATCCTGTTCGGTATTGACGTCGGTCGTGAGCCGCAGGTTGCCAATCATCGTGTTGATGTTGTCTTTGAGCTCGGAGACTTCGCCTCTGGCGTCGACCTGAATCGAACGGGTGAGGTCGCCCTTGGTGACGGCGGTCGCCACTTCCGCGATGGCGCGCACCTGTGACGTCAGATTCGCCGCAAGCAGGTTGACGTTGCCCGTCAAGTCCTTCCAGGTGCCGGCAGCTCCGGGCACGTTGGCCTGCCCGCCGAGCCGTCCCTCCACCCCCACCTCGCGCGCCACGCTCGAGACCTGGTCGGCGAACGTTGCCAACGTCTCGGTCATGTTGTTGATGGTGTCCGCGAGCGCTGCAACTTCACCCTTCGATTTCACCGTTAGATTTTGCTTCAGGTCGCCATTGGCGACCGCGGTCACGACCTTGACGATGCCGCGCACCTGTTCGGTCAGATTCGCCGCCATGAAGTTCACGGTGTCGGTCAGGTCCTTCCAGGTTCCCGCGACGCCGGGGACTTGCGCCTGACCGCCCAGCTTGCCCTCTGTGCCGACCTCGCGCGCGACGCGCGTCACTTCGCCCGCGAACGCGTTCAACTGGTCCACCATCGTGTTGATGGTGTTTTTGAGTTCGAGAATTTCGCCCTTCACGTCCACGGTGATCTTGCGCGACAAGTCGCCACGCGCGACGGCCGTTGTGACTTCGGCGATATTGCGGACTTGCGTGGTGAGGTTGGCCGCGAGCAGATTGACGTTGTCTGTGAGGTCTTTCCAGGTGCCGCCGACGCCGGGCACCACGGCCTGACCGCCCAATCGTCCCTCGGTGCCGACTTCACGCGCGACGCGGGTCACTTCGGCGGCGAACGAACGAAGCTGCTCGACCATTGTATTGAGGGTGTCCTTGAGCAGCAGGATTTCGCCGCGAACGTCCACCGTAATTTTTTTCGACAGATCGCCGCCGGCAATCGCGGTCGCCACTTCGGCGATATTGCGAACCTGCGCGGTCAGGTTCGATGCCATGAAGTTGACGTTATCGGTGAGGTCCTTCCAGGTGCCCGCGACTTCGGGCACTTCGGCCTGGCCGCCGAGTTTACCTTCGGTGCCGACCTCGCGCGCCACGCGGGTGACTTCCGAGGCAAACGCGTTGAGCTGGTCCACCATCGTATTGATGGTGTTCTTGAGTTCGAGAATTTCGCCTTTCACGTCCACAGTGATCTTGCGCGACAGGTCGCCGCGGGCAACTGCGGTGGTGACTTCCGCGATGTTGCGAACCTGAGCAGTCAGATTGCCCGCCATCGAGTTGACGCTGTCGGTCAAATCCTTCCAGGTGCCGGCCACGCCCGGCACGTTGGCCTGACCGCCGAGGCGGCCTTCGGTCCCCACCTCGCGCGCCACGCGCGTCACCTCACCGGCGAACCGGTTGAGCTGGTCGACCATGGTGTTGAGCGTCTCTTTGAGCTGCAGGATTTCGCCGCGAACGTCGACGGTGATCTTGCGCGAGAGGTCGCCGCCAGCGATCGCGGTCGCCACCTCGGCAATATTGCGGACCTGCGCCGTCAGGTTCCCGGCCATAGAGTTGACGCTGTCGGTGAGGTCCTTCCAGGTGCCGGCAACGCCGGGCACTTCGGCCTGACCGCCGAGCTTGCCATCGGTGCCGACCTCGCGCGCGACGCGGGTCACTTCGCCGGCAAACGCGTTGAGCTGGTCCACCATGGTGTTGAGCGTTTCCTTCAACTGCAGGATTTCGCCCGACACGTTCACCGTGATTTTTTTCGACAGGTTGCCCTTTGCAACGGCGGTCGCGACTTCGGCGATGTTGCGGACCTGAGCGGTCAGGTTGCCGGCCATCGAGTTGACGCTGTCGGTGAGGTCCTTCCACGTTCCGGCCACGCCGCGCACCAGCGCTTGGCCGCCCAGCTTGCCTTCAGTACCCACTTCGCGCGCGACGCGCGTCACTTCGCCGGCGAAGGCGTTGAGCTGGTCGACCATCGTGTTGATGGTGTCCTTTAGTTCGAGAATCTCGCCGCGCACGTCCACGGTGATCTTCTTGGAGAGATTGCCGTTGGCGACCGCGGTCGTCACGTCGGCGATGTTGCGAACCTGAGCCGTCAAATTGCTCGCCATCGAGTTGACGCTTTCGGTCAGATCCTTCCAGGTGCCGGCGACGCCGAGCACGTTGGCCTGGCCGCCAAGCCTGCCCTCCGTGCCGACCTCGCGCGCGACGCGGGTCACCTCACCGGCGAACGCGTTGAGCTGGTCAACCATGGTGTTCAGGGAAATTGACGTTGTCGGTGAGGTCCTTCCAGGTGCCGGCCACCCCGGGCACCTGAGCCTGTCCGCCAAGCTTGCCTTCGGTGCCGACTTCGCGAGCCACGCGGGTCACTTCGGAGGCAAATGAGTTGAGCTGATCGACCATCGTGTTGATGGTGTCTTTGAGCTCCAGAATTTCGCCACGGACGTCGACCGTGATCTTGCGCGACAGGTCGCCGCGCGCGACGGCAGTGGTGACGTTGGCGATGTTGCGCACCTGTGCCGTCAGATTGCCGCACATCGCATTGACCGAATCCGTAAGGTCCTTCCAGGTTCCGGCAACGCCGGGCACGATCGCCTGACCGCCGAGCTTGCCATCGGTGCCGACTTCGCGGGCGACGCGGGTGACCTCCGAGGCAAATGAGCGCAACTGGTCGACCATTGTATTGATGGCTTCCTTCAGCTGCAGGATCTCGCCGCGCACGTCGACGGTGATTTTCTTCGAGAGGTCGCCGTTGGCGACCGCGATCGTGACCTCGGCGATGTTGCGGACCTGGCCGGTGAGATTGTTGGCCATGGAATTGACGCTCTCGGTCAGGTCTTTCCAAACGCCGGTCACCTCGGGCACCTGAGCCTGGCCACCGAGTTTGCCCTCAGTTCCGACCTCGCGAGCCACGCGCGTCACCTCGGAGGTGAACACGCTGAGCTGCTTGATCATGGTGTTGACGATAGTGGCGGACTGCAAAAATTCGCCGCCCAATGGGCGGCCGTCGACATCGAGCTGCACGGTCTGCAACAGGTCGCCCTGCGCAACAGCGGCGACCGCCCTGGTCACTTCGCGTGTGGGCCAGAGCAGATCGTCGATCAGCGTATTGACCGATCCCTCCATGTCGGCCCATGAGCCGCTGGCAAGGCCGAATTTAACGCGCTGGCGGGTTTTGCCTTCGCGCCCGACGACCTGACCGACACGCTCCAACTGCTGCGCCATGCGCTGATTGGCAGCGACGATTTCGTTGAAGGTGTCGGCGATCTTGCCCTCGATCCCGAGATGGTCGCCGGTCATTCGTACCGAGAAATCTCCACTTCGCATCGCCTGCAGCGCCTGAAGCAACTGCTGCGACGGGTCCGGCTTTCCGTTGGCGTAGGCTTTAGCTTTGCCGCGCCGCCGCGTGGATGCGGCGCCAGACCCGATATCGCTCATGGAGTTCCCTCGTCAGAAAGGCGCCCGCCGACACAAGCCGTTCAGAGTAGAAAAATTTCTTTGGAGCTAATTTCGCAGCATCAAATCCTTCGAGCGGTTTCGAAGCAAGGAAAAAAGGTGAGTTTTTCCAAACGTTTAGGTTCCCGGAACCAGCCCGGAACGGAACAATTCCGGGCAGGAACTTTGGTTCCCCAGCGTCTTAAAAATGTTGGAAACAGCGGAACTTCTTTCGCTTCCGAATTTCGCGAAGGCGTCCGCCAGCTTAGCCCCTCCGACCTCCATGGAACCAAACTGGGCGGTCGCCCAAGCGCAAGTCTTGAACCGTGCCGGCTGGGGCCGCCTCCTGAGGAAAGGAAAGCCTCACTGCCGCTTTGGGGCGGGCCTCCGCGGTGGCGCTGGGTTGTCGGCGGCTGCCGGTTGGAGGTCAAACTTCCGGGTCAGTTTAATGGCCGCCCGGCTGACATCAAAAAGTGACCGGCGGCCTTCCTCCATCAGCGCGCCGGACTTTCTATTGAAGCTCTCGGCCAGTTCGCGGATCGACTTCACCTTGCCTAGCAAATCCTCCGCCTTGCCATCCGCAAGACCCGGGACGATGTTGTCGATCTTGGTCATCGCGTTGTCGATACCTGCAAAACCATTGTCGGCTCTGCGCATGATGCTTTCGATGAGTTCACCTTTGCTCGCGAGAGAGGCGGTATAGGTCTCAAACGAGAGCAGCGCGTCCTTTACCATCGACTGGTTGCCGATCAGGATGCGGTCGACGTTATGCAGTGAGTCACGGATCGACTGGACCTCGCTGAGATCGGCGGTCAGCACCGGAATGCCGTCGCCGTCCAGCGGGACCGGAGCCGCGGTTGCCGCGCCGCCGGTCAGCGATATCGCTGCTACCCCCGTCAGTCCCTGGAATTCCAGGCCAACAACGGTGTCGTTGCGCACCGGCGCGCTATTATCGATCATCACGAGCGCGACGATCTTGCGAGGGTTGTCCAGCTTAAGCGACTTGATCTCTCCAATATGGACGCCATCGAAATTCACGCTGCCGCCGTTGCGCAGCCCGCTTGCGGATCCTTCGAACACGATCCGAAGCGGACCTTGCTGCCGAATGATGTGAATCTTCTGAAAGCCCAATACGCCGACCAACCCTGCGACGATGACCGCAAGCGTCGTGGATCCGATCATGAGATTGCTGGCTCGTACTCTCATTCCGATATCCGGCCATGAATGGGAGGTGCTGGACGCCGCGCATCGCCGCGCTCCAGTCGGAAGCGCTGATCGAGCGAATACCAGGGCATACCGAGATCCGGTTCGGGCGAGGGCTCGTCATGACGAACATAGTCGCCGATGAGAGCGCGCGTGTCGCCAAACTGCACGTCCGAATCAAGATGCGG
>VAZS01000228.1 GCA_005884855.1 Alphaproteobacteria bacterium
GTCTTCGGCCAGGTAGTTGCCGGCCAGTTCCTCGTCCGACAGACGGAGCGCCTTCAGCCCCTTGTCCTGAAGCTGACGTGCGACGCGAACCGTTAGTTTCTTGCCGGCCTCGAGCACAACCTTGCCGCTATCGGCATCGATTAGGTCGTTGATGGTGCTGTAGCCGCGAAACCGGGTGGAGTCGAACGGCACGCGCCAGCCATCCTTGGCGCGCTTGTAGATGATCTTCTTGTAGAACGTGCTCAGGATGGTTTCGCCATCCAGACCAAGCGCGAACATCAGCGAGGTCACCGGAATCTTCCGGCGCCGGTCGATGCGCGCGAACACGATGTCCTTGGCGTCGAATTCGATATCAAGCCAGGAGCCGCGATAGGGAATGACACGCGCGGCAAACAATAGCTTCCCCGACGAATGGGTCTTGCCCTTGTCGTGATCAAAGAACACGCCGGGCGAACGGTGCATCTGCGAGACGATGACGCGCTCGGTGCCATTGACGACGAAGGTGCCGTTCATGGTCATGAGCGGAATGTCGCCCATATAGACGTCCTGCTCCTTGATGTCTTTTACGGACTTCGCGCCGGTTTCTTCGTCTATATCGAACACGATCAGGCGCAGCGTCACCTTCAGGGGCGCTGCATAGGTCATGCCGCGCTGGCGGCACTCGTCGACATCATATTTCGGCGGTTCGAACTCGTAGCGGACGAACTCCAGCATCGAGGTGCCGGAGAAGTCCGAAATCGGAAATACCGACCGGAAAACCGCCTGCAATCCTTCGTCCAGCCGCCCGCCTACAGGCTCATCGACCATCAGAAACTGATCGTAAGACGCCTTCTGAACCTCAATGAGGTTCGGCATCTCTGCGACTTCCTTGATGTGTCCGAAGAACTTGCGAACGCGTTTGCGACCGGTGAATGTCTGCTGCGCCATCGTGGCCTCTCATTTCGTCGCCCGTCAGGGGCGAACCTTCCGAAGCGCGATTCGCATCGCCCTCGGGTTGAATTCCGTTCGTTTTTCAATCCGGACGAGCCACTTTTCAGGGGTTTAAGTCCTGAATCGAGGTACCAGACCTTCAAAACGCAAAACGACGCGCGGGGCGCTTGACCGCACCCCGCCCGTCACAACCATCGATTCACGGACTGCAAAAGCCCGAAATTGCCTATCTCCCAACGGCTTGCGCAGAAACGTGCCGTTCCCGCCGCCAACCGTGCTTTCGTGCTGTCCTCCCGATATGGGATAACAACCGTGGAGATTCGAGGGGTAAGTTCCCGAATCCCCACACTTTTCTGTGTACAACGCGGTCGACCCACTTTTTCGTCATGGTCGGGCTTGACCCGGCCATCCACGTATTCGGCGGAGCGATCCCCGGATGGCGCACCTGCGCCTCATTGGCCGGGGTTGGGACTGAAGCAAGCCTCGCTTACTTCAATTCCACCTTCGCGCCAGCCTTTTCGAGCTGCGCCTTGATCTTGTCGGCTTCGTCTTTGTTCACGCCTTCCTTGACCGGCTTGGGAGCGCCCTCGACGAGGTCCTTGGCTTCCTTGAGGCCGAGACCAGTGATGGCGCGGACTTCCTTGATGACTTCGATCTTCTTCTCGCCGGCAGCGGCGAGGACAACCGTGAACTCGGTCTTTTCTTCAACGGGAGCAGCGGCAGCGCCACCACCGGCGGGACCTGCGACCGCAACTG
This sequence comes from Alphaproteobacteria bacterium, assembly GCA_005884855.1. Taxonomy (GTDB): domain Bacteria; phylum Pseudomonadota; class Alphaproteobacteria; order Rhizobiales; family Xanthobacteraceae; genus Bradyrhizobium. The sequence continues at coordinate 1,687 of VAZS01000228.1, forward strand.
CGGCGGCGGCGGACACGCCCCACTTCTCTTCAAGGAGCTTCGCGAGCTCCGCAGCTTCGAGCACGGTGAGGCTGGAGAGCTCGTCAACAATTTTCTGTAAGTCGGCCATTGATCTGTTTCCTTAAGCGTATTGGTTCGAACCAGGTTTGAATTTTGCGAAGGGCGTCAGGCCGCTTCGCTCTTTGAGGCATAGGCCTGAACCACGCGCGCAAGCTTTGCTGCGGGCGCAGTGGAGAGCTGAGCGATCTTGGTTGCCGGTGCCACCACCAGGCCGACGATCTTTGCGCGCAACTCGTCGAGCGACGGCAACGAGGCAAGCGCCTTTACGCCGTCGACATTCAGGACGGTTTTACCCATCGATCCGCCGAGGATGACGAACCGCTCGTTCGTCCTGGCGAACTCCATGGCAACCTTCGGCGCCGCTACCGGATCGTCTGAAGTCGCGATCACAGTCGGCCCCTTCAACAGGGAGCCGATGGCAACGACGTCTGTGCCTTCAAGAGCAATTTTGGCGAGACGGTTCTTCGAGACCTTCACGGAGGCTCCAGCCTGCTTCATCTGCATGCGCAGCTTTTGCATCTGGGCAACGGTGAGGCCGGAATAATGAGCCACGACCGCAACGCTGGTAGTCTTGAACAGACCGTTCAGCGCCTCGACCGCCTCCTTTTTTGCCGCTCTTTCCACAGCAAGCTCTCTCCGGTTGGCGGCCTTTGCCTATGGCAGGACCGCCGGGTTTCACCCATCGTCCCGCCTGAACCTGACCTCGACCATTCAGTCTGGACACGTGCGGCAGAACGATTATTGAAAAGCCTGCCCTCCCGCGCCAACAGGGCGACGGGGTGTCGAGGTTCGAACCATATCCGCCGACCGTCGCGCATTGAGCGACGTGAAGCGTCATCCGGTCTTCACCCGTCTATGCAGGCCATGCGATTAAGCCTTTGAAGAAACTTTGGGTTTCGACGCGGGCGCCTGCAGTCTTGGACAGGATTCGAGGCCATTCGACACAGCCGAAAAGCCCCTGCCACACTCCCTTTCCGAAACGACGGCTTTTCCTTCCTTTCGAGCAATCCATGCGGACGTCCTGAAAGGAATGATCTCCTATCGTATCGGGATTTCGGAATGCGAGCACAGACGTGCCAGCAACGGCCAGCACGTCCAGAAACGGCTCTTTAGCGACTCTTTTTCCCCTTGCCAAGGGCTAATTGGTGCCAATCCGGTTACCGGAACTTTGGGCCTAAATCACCCGCTTAGACGCCCCGGACTAGATGGGGCATCGGCTTTCCCGCAAAAAAAGCCTCCAGGTTGGCGATCACGCAGTTCTGCATCGCGGCGTGGGACTCGAGGGTGTGGCCGCCGACATGTGGGGTCATCACCACGTTGGCAAAGCCTGTCAGCCGATCCGGCGCATGCGGTTCGTTCTCGTACACGTCGAGACCGGCCCCGGCGATGGCCCCATCCGCAAGCGCGGCCACCAGCGCGTCCTGGTCGATGACCGAACCGCGCGAGATATTGACGACATAGCCGTCGCTGCCGAGCTTGCGCAGGATATTGGCGTCGACAGCGTGATGCGTGTCCGCTCCGGCCCGGACCGCAATCATCAGCACGCTGCACCACTCCGCAAGCGCCTCAAGGCTTGGCACATAGAGATAGGGCACGGCGTGCCTGCTGCGGCTGAAGTAAGCGACCTCCGTCTCGAACGCAGCGACGCGGCTTGCGATTTTCCGGCCGATTTCGCCCATGCCGTAGACACCGACGCGGCGGCCCGGATTGCCGGGCTGCGGGCGCATCAGCGGCGAAGGTTTTGCCGAAGCCCAGTCTCCGCTCCGAACGTAGTTGTCTGCCGGGAGAAGCCGCCGTGTTGCGGCTAGCATCAAGGTCACGGCAAGATCGGCGACCGCTGCTGCGTTCGCGGCCGGACTGTGACCGACCATGATTCCGCGCTGCGCCGCCGCTGTCAGATCGACACCGTCATAGCCGGTACCATAACAGGCGATCGCGCGCAGCGACGGCATGGTGTCCATCACGGCGCCGCCCAGCGGCGTGCCCCCGGCGGTGATCATCGCGCGAATGCCTGAGAGCTGTTCTGCCGTGAAGACCTCTCCCGGAGGTTTCCCGCCGCCGTCCATCAGTTCAAACTGCCCGCCAATGCGCATCATCATCGCCTTGGGGAAGCGCGAATAGATCAAGACCTTGTTGGGCATCGGCTGATTTCCTGAGATCAAAGACAAAGGGCGGAACGGGTTTCCCCGTCCCGCCCTTGTACTTATTCGCGTTAGTCCGCCTCAGCCCAGCAAACTGCCGGGCTCGACTTTCACCCCAGGCCCCATGGTAGAGGAAACCGCGACGCGCTGGATGTAGGTGCCCTTGGCGCCGGCCGGCTTCGCCTTGGCCACCGCGTCCGCCAGCGCCCTGACATTTTGCACCAGTTTGTCTTCCGAGAACGACGCCTTGCCGATGCCCGCCTGCACGATACCGGCCTTCTCGACCCGGAACTCGACAGAGCCGCCTTTGGCTCCCTTGACCGCGTTGGTAACGTCCATCGTCACCGTCCCGATCTTGGGGTTTGGCATCATGCCGCGCGGTCCAAGCACCTCACCGAGGCGGCCAACCCGCGGCATCATGTCAGGCGTGGCGATGCAGCGGTCGAAATCGATCTGCCCGCCTTGCACTTTCTCGACCAGGTCCTCGGCGCCGACCACGTCAGCGCCCGCCGCCTTGGCCTCTTCGGCCTTGGCCCCACGCGCAAACACACCGACACGCAATGTTCGGCCGGTGCCGTTCGGCAGAGTCACGACGCCGCGCACCATCTGATCGGCATGACGCGGATCGACTCCCAGATTGATCGCAATCTCGACGGTTTCGTCGAATTTCGATTTCGCGCGCTCCTTCACCATCTTAATCGCGTCAGCGAGCGGATAGAGCTTTTCACGATCGACGCCCTCGCGGGCCTTCTTCAAACGTTTTCCGATTGGCATGACCCGTTACCCCGCAACTTCAAGACCCATCGAACGGGCGGAGCCCTCGACCATTTTCATGGCCGACTCGATGGAATCGGTATTCAAGTCCTTCATCTTCTTTTCGGCGATCTCGCGCACCTGCGCTTTGGTCACCTTGCCCGCCTTGTCACGGCCCGGGGCCTTCGACCCGGACTGGATTTTGGCGGCCTGCTTAAGAAAGAAGGACATCGGGGGTGTTCTCATCTCGAAGGTGAACGAACGATCGGCATAGATCGTGATCACCACCGGAATCGGTGTGTTCTTTTCTTCCTTCTGCGTCTGCGCGTTGAACGCCTTGCAGAATTCCATGATGTTGAGGCCGCGCTGACCAAGCGCGGGTCCGATCGGTGGCGACGGGTTTGCCGCACCGGCCGGCACCTGCAATTTCAGGTATCCGGTCACTTTCTTTGCCATACGTCACTCCTCATGTTGTTTCCGGACAATCCCGAAAACTTCACAGGACCGTGGTGCGGTTCAATGGATGAGTGGCGAGCATCCATCTCCTCCCACGGCTCTTCTCCCTTGCCCGGCTGCAACCGCCGATCAGACCTTCTCGACCTGACCGAATTCCAGTTCGACCGGCGTTGCGCGACCGAAGATTGATACTGCGACCTTCACGCGCGAGCGTCCCTCGTCGATTTCCTCGACCACGCCGGAGAAGGACGCGAACGGACCATCCGCCACCCGGACGTTCTCGCCGATCTCGAACGACACGGAAGCCTTCGGGCGCTCCACGCCTTCCTGCACCTGGTGCAGGATCCGCATGGCTTCCGCCTCCGAAATCGGCATCGGCTTGTTTTCCGCGCCCAGGAAGCCCGTCACCTTCGGGGTATTCTTGATCAAATGAAAAGCTTCGTCGGTCAGCTTCATCTTGACCAGGACATACCCCGGGAAAAATTTTCGCTCGGCGTCGACTTTGCGGCCGCGGCGCACTTCAGTGACCTTTTCGGTCGGCACCAACACCTGCTCGAACAGCTCTTCAAGCCCGCGCTGCTTCGCCTGCTCGCGGATCGACTCCGCGACCTTTTTCTCGAAGTTCGAATAAGCGTGGACGATGTACCAGCGCTTGTCCATCGTTTCAGTTACGGCGCTTGCCATCAGTGAATGCCGAGCAAAAAGGTGATGAGAAAGCGGATCATCTGATCCGCGGCGAAGAAGAAGATTGAAGCCAGTGCCACCATCACGAACACCATGATCGTAGTAATGGTCGTCTCGCGGCGAGTAGGCCAAGTGACCTTCGCGGTCTCAGAACGCACTTCCTGCAAGAATTTGAACGGGCTGAAAGCCATCGTTTTTGTGATCCGCGTTCTCAGACGATCGACGTTTTGTGGAATCCGAACAGACCTCTCGCGCCCAGCCCTCTTCTGAAGGATGAGCCGCCAAGCGGGCTCGATTGTTGGGGGAATTCAAAGCCGCGCCGGATATCCGTCAAAACGGGCCGGCAGCAGGTGGCGGCTATGTACTGCCGGCAGGACCAAAGGTCAAGGAGCGCCGGAACCCGCCTGCCCCGCCTCAGTTCAAGTGCGCCCCACCGGATCAGTTGAAATCGGGGGCTGAGTGGTTGCTGCTAACCATAGCCGGTAAGCGGTGGCGTAGGGGTGATCTCAGGGCGGTGGAACCTTCTACTCTGCTTGCGCTTAGAGACGCAGGGCCGCGTTGTCCGCGCGGTGGTCACGGTGGCCCTGGCACGGTCCCGCCTTCCCCCCGCCCCCTAGCCCAGAGGTGGGACCGTGCACTCAAGCGGGGTGACGCAGACGCCGGCCGCCCTTGCGCGGCGATTCTGGATTTCTGTGTGCGCGAACAGACGGAAAGCGACCCCTGTCACTCAGGAGCTGTTCACACGCCGTGACTTCGACAGGCAACTCCGAACACGCCCTCGCTCTCGGCCGGGTGCATTGACGCGATAAATTGATCGATCCCTGAGATCGCGCTTGAAGGATGCACGGCGGCGCGGCCGATAAACCGGCTTGCTACTTCACCTTGCCGGTTTGGATGCCAGGGTTGCCGGTGGTTTGCGACACGCTGTTGTCGTTGACGGAATTGGTCGGGTTGCGATTCGTGCCCTCCGCCTGGGAGCCGTTGGCATTATTTCCGTACGCGCTGCCCTGGTTCGTCTGCGTCGTTCCGTTGACGCTGGTACCGGCAGCACCGCCCGGACTCGCGGAACTCGTAGGCGTACCACCCGTCGCCGAACCACGATCCCCGGTTTGGGCGAAAGCGAACCCGGCGAATAACAGGCTCAGAAGAATTGCGGCTAATTTCATGGGCTGTCCTCTCGCTAGAGCCATAACAACCCCGCTGCTACTACGCCGTTCCACACCAATGATTCTTGCTCAATCCCGATAAAAGCAGCCAAGCCGCTCGCATCTGCACCTTTATTTTCGCACCTTTTATTTTTTTGTCGCACGCTCAAGAAACTGCACCAATGCTGCGCGATCCTGTTCCGAACCGATACGCTGCTCCGGCATTTTGGTGCCGGGGGTATAGGCGGCAGGTCCTATTTCGAACAATCTGGAAACCGTCTCCGGCGTCCAAACGATATCCAACCGCTTGAGTGCTTCAGAGAAATTATAGCCCGGCAGCGTAGCGATCCTTCGGCCGAAGAGATTGGCCAATGTCGGTCCCGCCCGGTTGGATTGCTCAACGCCGAGGGTATGGCAGGCGACACACGCACGGAATATCTCGGCGCCGCGGTCGCTCGCGTAAGCGGCCAGTGGATCTCCCGCCGCTTCCTGCAGAAGCGGATCAATCGGATCTCCCGTCAGCGCGTTCCAGCGCCGGATGATGTTATCGGCGCCGCCCGTGAGCAGGATGCGGCTGTCCGGCATAAACGCGACGGACCAGACCGGCAGCCCGGGGCCGACCAATGTTCGCATCAGAGCGCGCGTCTTGCGATCGATGACGGCTACCGCTCCGCCAACGCTCGCCGCGGCGACCAGCGCGCCATCCGGCGAGATTGCAATGGAGATCAGCGGTTTCGGCCCAGCTTCGATTTCACCCGCCGTCGCGCCCGCTTTCGTCAAAAAATAAATTTTGCCATTGGCGCTCGCGGCGGCGATCTCACCGTCGCCGCTGACCGCCACGGCATTGAGTGGGCTCGGCATTGTAACGACGCTCGGCGCACCCTCGCCTGATGGAGGCCAGATACGCACGCTATGATCGTAGCTGACGCTGACCAGCGCACCATCGGGAGCGAACGCCACGCCATTGACGTTCTGCGTGTGCCCGGTAAGCACGCGCGGCGCTCCGCCGGCAAGCGGCCATAAACGAAGCGTTTGATCCCACGATGCCGAACCCAGTGTTGCACCATCCGGCGATACTGCGAGCGCAGCGATCGGCGCGGTATGGCCTTCCAGCACGGAATCGGGCTCGGCTCTGCCGAGACTCCAGATCGCAATCTTGCCATCGGCGCCTGCGGTCGCCGCGCGTCCATCCCTGAGCGTCACTACTGCATTGACCGCGTCAGTGTGAAAACGAAGCACCTGCACAGCCGCATTGCGCGTCAACGACCATCTTATCGCTGTCGAATCAAAGCTGCCCGAAACTGCGGTTTCTCCGTCCGACCAAATCGCCAAGGCACGCACCGGCCCGCCATGGCCGCGTAACTGGGCGAAAGCGTTACTGATGCTGAGCGGCAGTAGGACCAGCAATGCCGCCCATGCCAGAAATCCAGAACGGCGTTTTTCGCCACCGAGAACGTTCGCAGTCATCTAATCGCCATTCGCATCGGCTTTACCGCACGCCCGGCCTATCACGGTCCAGGCCCTTGGCCTGCAGGTCGACGAAGTAATCCTGAAGACGCCGCTCGGCGTTTAGACCTAGATCGTGCAGAAATGCCCACGAATAGATGCCGGTCGCGTGCATATCGTCGAACCCGATCCGCACCGCGTAATTGCCGACCGGATCGACCGTGAGGATCGTCACGTTGCGCTTTCCACCGACCGTCTTGCGTTGCGCTTCCGAATGACCCTGGACTTCGGCGGAGGGGCTGGTCACGCGGAGCAATTCCGCGGAAAGGCCAAAAGATTGGCCATCATCGAATGCGACGTGCAACGCGCGGCGATCTTTGGCGACCCGGATTTCTACCGGCCACGCCGCGCTGGCCTTGGGTACGCTCAAGGGACCGTCCTGTGTCTCAATTGGGTGCCGCCCGATACAGGCAAGCCGCTAACCGTTCGGCCCGACCAGGTTGTTGCCGGGATCGCCGACCCGGGCGCCACCGGTGGTGAATGCGACCGAGCTCGGCTCCTGAATGATATTGAGCAATATTGAGATGCCAACCGCGGCAATTGCTGCAAACAACAAGGCCGCAACAAAGGCTTTCATGGCACTCCCCGATTGACTTGTCCGGACCGAATTATTCGGCTGCCACGGGTCGCGACGTGCCTCCCGACGGCGCATGGCCTTTGGCCTGCTCTTCTTCGACCCAGAGCGAGTGATGTTCCTTGGCCCAGTTCAGATCGACGTCGCCGGTGCCCATCGCATCGAACGCGCCCTCCATCCCGATGGTCCCGATGTAGATGTGCCCCAGCATGGCGGCGATGAAGAGAACCGCCACGACCGAGTGGACGATCTGGGCAAGCTGCATTCCTTCAATTCCGGAAAGGTAGAACGGGAACATCAGCTCATAACCTGTGACGGCAACAGCCCCGCCGCCTATCACGACGATCCAATAGATCGCTTTCTGACCTGCATTAAAACGGTAGGCTGGTGGATGGTCGTGACCGACGATTCCGCCACCCCTCTTGAGCCAATCGACATCGACCTTGTTTGGAATATTGCCGGCGATCCACATCAAGAAGATCAGCGCAACGCCGATCGTGAAGGGGAAACTCAGATAGTTATGCGCATATTTCGCCCACTGCGACCATTCGGAGAATGCTTCGAAACCAACCAGCGGCAGGAGCAATGGACGGCCGAAGGTGATGTTCAATCCCGAGATAGCCAGAACAATGAAGCAGGTCGCGGTCATCCAATGCACGAAGCGCTCGAACGCTGAGAAGCGCACGATGGTACGGCCGGACCGGCCGCTCTCGAGCCGGACCATCCCGCGGGTTAGATAGAAGATCACCAACACCGCGATCATGCCGATAATGGTGATCCCGCCGATCCAGCGCAGGGTCACGTTGCGGAACTCGCGCCAATCGCGGCCGGCCGGCTGCTCCAGAACGCCAGAGCGCTGATCCGGAATGCTGACGCGCCCCTGAATTCGATTGAGCTCCTGCAGAAGCTGCTGTTCGTTCACGGAGCTTGCCGTCGGATTAACCTGCTGGGCCTTGCAGGGCACCGATGCGGCGATGACCAGCAAGAACGCGCAGGCGCCGACAGTCAGGCGGATAAATCTTCCCAAAGACGCCATGAGCTCCTCTCCGATGTCATTTTGCGCGATGCAGCCGATGCCGTTCTCACGATTCGATCGTCTCGCGATAGGCGGTCTTCCAGCCCCACGCCCCGGAGCCGTAGCCGCGCTTCATCACCCGCTCCTTGTAGATCTGAGCGATGATTTCACCGTCCCCGGCGAGCAACGACTTGGTCGAGCACATCTCGGCGCATAACGGCAGCTTGCCCTCGGCAAGACGGTTCGCGCCATACTTCTCGTATTCCTCTCTGCTGCCGTCGGCCTCGGGACCACCAGCGCAGAAGGTGCACTTGTCCATCTTGCCGCGTGAGCCGAAGTTGCCGACCTTCGGATATTGCGGTGCACCGAAGGGACAGGCGTAGAAGCAATAGCCACACCCGATGCACAGGTCCTTGGAGTGGAGCACGACACCATCGGCAGTCGTGTAGAAGCAGTTCACCGGGCAAACCGCCGCGCAGGGCGCATCGGTGCAATGCATGCAAGCCATGGACACCGAGCGTTCGCCCGGCTTGCCGTCATTGATAGTGACGACGCGGCGGCGATTGATGCCCCAAGGCACCTCGTGCTCGTTCTTGCATGCTGTCACGCAGGCGTTGCATTCGATGCAACGATCGGCGTCGCAGAGGAATTTCATACGTGCCATGGTCGTTGCTCCTTATGCCGCCGCGATCTGGCAGAGAGTGACTTTGGGCTCTTGCATGCCGGTCGCGGGATCGTATCCATAGGTAGTGATCGTGTTCGCGCTTTCGCCGAGAACGATCGGATCGGTGCCTTGCGGGTAGTTGCCGCGAAGATCGCGGCCTGCGAACCAGCCGCCGAAATGGAAGGGCATCCAAGCAACGCCCCTGCCGACACGCTCGGTAACGAGAGCCTTCATCTTAGCCTTGGAATTGCTCTCGGCGCCCGTGACCCAGACCCAGCCGCCGTCCTTTATGCCGCGATCGGCGGCATCGGACGGGCTGATCTCGATGAACATGTCCTGCTGCAGTTCTGCGAGCCATGGATTGGTTCGCGTCTCCTCGCCGCCGCCCTCGTATTCGACAAGACGCCCCGAGGAGAGGATAAGGGGGAATTGCTTGGCAATCCCCTTCTCCACAGCGGCCTTCTGCACGGAGAAGCCTATATTGGGCATGCGGAACTGCTTGGCGTCGGGCAGCGTCGGATATTTCGAGACCAGATCGACCCGCGGCGTGTAGATCGGCTCACGGTGAACCGGAATCGGATCCGGCAATCCGAACGCGTTCATGCGCGCCTTGCCGTTGCCGTAGGGAACGCAGCCGTGCATCAACGCTACGCGCTGGATCCCGCCCGACAAGTCGAGCGACCACGACACCGCATCGGGATTGGCGGAATTGACCCTGTTGATGGTGGCCATTTCCGCTTCCGTCAGATCCTTATCCCAGCCGAGCTTCTTCAGGCTCGCCAGGGTGAATTCCGGATAACCGTCCTGGATCTCCGAATCCTTGGAGTAGGAGCCATCGGCTAGCAAGCTGACCTTTCGCGTCGTGCCGTCGGGAAGCTTCTCCTCGCGCTCAATGCCGAAACGCGGCCTGAACGTGCCGCCGCCATCCATCACGGCGAGATTTGTGTTGTAGAGCAGCGGCGTACCGGGATGCTTGACTTCTGGTGATCCCCAGCACGGCCAAGGCAGGCCGTAGTAGTCACCGCCGACTTCGGGATCGTTCTTGGGCGCTCGCGTCGTCAGCATGTCGAACTTCGCCTGGTTCTTCATGTGCGCCTTGAGCCGCTCGGGCGATTGGCCGCAATAGCCGGTGGACCAGCTGCCACGGTTCATTTCCCGAAGCACATCCTCCGCGTCCGGCAGATTGCTCTCGAGCTTGATGTTCTTGAACATCTTGTCGGCGAATCCGAATTTCTTCGCCATCAGATGGATGACCTCGAGGTCATCCTTGGATTCGAACACCGGCTTTACGATCTGCTCGCCCCATTGCAGCGAGCGGTTCGAGGCTACGCGCGAACCCTTGCACT
>VAZS01000058.1 GCA_005884855.1 Alphaproteobacteria bacterium
GTGATCGGGTCGATATAGGTCGCATCAGCCAGCTCCGGGTCGGTCATGATCGTGGCCGGATTGGAATTGACGAGAACGATGCGATAGCCCTCGTCCCTGAGCGTCTTGACCGCCTGGGTGCCGGAATAGTCGAATTCGCAGGCTTGCCCGATCACGATGGGGCCGGCGCCGATGATCAGGATCGTGGAAATATCGGTTCTTTTCGGCATCAAGTCTCACGGACGAGGGAATTGGGCACAAAAAAAGGGCGCGCATGCCGCGCGTCCCTCGAGCCAAGAGCGCGTATTCCTCGCGCGCGGGTGGTCTTTAGACCAGATTTCGCAACCGCGAAAGGGCCTCACAGGCGCAATCAACCGGCAATTTGACGGCTCAAGCTGCCGGACGACAGCGTGCCACAGTTGGCTTTCATTTAAGCTGACCGGCGGCAGCCGGGCTGAGAGCTTGCCGCGCGACAAAGGTCATCCGCCATGGATTGTGGCCGATGTTGAAATGCGCGCGCGAGGCGGTAAGTCCAGCCGCTGCCAGCTTGGCGATCATCTCGCTTTCGCCGTAGCGCTGCAGTCCGACGCGGGTGCGTAACTGGCGGTAGTCCGAAAGCGCGGTGCTGAGCAGCCCGATCAGGGCGTCTTTCAGAAAGCCATTTTTGCGCGCGAAGCGCAGCAGCGCCACCACATCTCTGCCCATGCCGACCTCGGGACGCAGGACGTCCCCCAGAACGAGCCGGCCGCCGGGCTTCAACAGACGCTTGATCACCGCGAACGCCGCATCGAGCTCGGTCGGTGTCATGTATTGCGCGACCGAATTCATCACCGCCAGATCGACCGATTTCTCCGTCATCTGCCGCAAGTCATCGAGCGAACGCACCCGGATTTTGGTGTTCGGAGCAAAACGCGCGATCAGCCGGCCGCGCACGCCAGGCGCGGGCTCCGCCAGGATCAGCTTGCCACAGGCCTGCGCCACTTTGGCTGCGAACAGCGCTTCGCCGCAGGCATAATCAAGCACCACGGCATCAGGGGAGGAGATGTAACCGATGATGTCTTTGGCGATCAGCTGAAAGTGAAGTTCGCGATGCAGCTTGCTCGCATAAATAGTGTGGGTGGAATCGTAATAGTCGATCCATTCGTCCATTTGGCGCAGGCGTCCGGTAGGGCGGGCTCCGACAACGGAACCCGGCGATGAGGTAGTGCGTTAGATGGTCCGGCGGCCGGTGTCCATGCCGTCAACAATCCCATTTGGTAACAGGAAGGTGCATGGTGAGCAAAGCAAAGGCCGACAAAGTCTCCCCCGATCTCGATACACCCACCGATATGCCGCAAGCAGCAGTGGACAAGATTTCCGCGTCGCTGAACACATTGCTGGCCGATGCCTTTGCGCTGTACGTCAAAACCAAGAACTTCCACTGGCATGTCAGCGGCCGGCATTTTCACGACTATCATCTGATGCTGGACGAGCAATCAGATGCGATTTTTGCCACCACCGACCAGCTGGCGGAGCGCGTTCGCAAGCTCGGCGGCATCACGCTGCGCTCGATCGGGCAGATCGGAAAATTGCAGACCATCAAGGACAACAACGATGACTATGTGCCGCCTCGCGAAATGCTGCGCGAGCTGATGGAAGACAACAAGCAGATGGCGGCTGCGATGCGAAAAGCCCACAAGCTCGCCGACCGCCTGAAGCACGACGAAGATCGTGATGCTGCATCAGTCGCCGAATGACTAGTCCGCTCGTTTCCAGAGCCTGAGCAGCGGTCCGGTTTCTCCCCGCACCGGATCGGTCTTGGGTAGCTTGACCTGCGGAATAGTTTTCAGCGCCTTGCGATGATTTTCCGGTGTTGGCCGCGTGATCTGCATCTTGGGACCCGGCGGATAAGCGCCGACTACGGAAAAATCCGAGCTGGCGGAAAGGCATCGATGCCCAGTGCCGGCCGGTAGGATGGCGACGTCGCCGGCCGCGACATCGATTTCCTTGCCGCGCTCGCCGCCGAACTGCACGCGGGCATTGCCGCGCGCGACGCCGAGCGCTTCATGAACCGTGGCGTGATAGTGCAGATAGTCGTAGATGCCGTTGCGCCACATGTCGCCCCAATTGTTGGCGCCGAACAGGTCTTCGATGGTCTTTTCGGGGTGATCGTTGGCGACATCGATCGCCTGCTTATAGACCAGAAACGGCATTGGATTGTTCGGGACCAGACCGTCGTCTTTGAAGACAAAGGTGAGCGGTTCGAGATCCTCGGTGACAACTGACATGATCATTCTCCGCCGCTTGAAGAATAGATCGGATTCAACCCGTGTCAGCGCCTGACGTTCCCTTTGCGGTACCATTGGGAATTTCAAACACCAGGCAGGTGGTGGTGGCGTGCGCCAGCAGCCGGCCTTTTGCGTCGGTGATCCGCGCTTCGGCGGTGGCCGCACGTCGACCGACGCTGAGGATGCGGCCTTCGCTGCGCACCGGGCCGGTGTCGTCGGTCATCTCCTTGATGAAGCTGATCTTGAATTCGAGCGTGGTGTAGCCGCTGCCCGACGGCAGCATGGTGTGTATCGCCAGCCCCATCACGGAATCCAGCAAGGTCGCGGCGTAACCGCCGTGGACCGATCCGATCGGGTTGTAGTGCCGGAAGCGCGGGATGCTGTGGATCACCACGAGGCCCGGCTCGGCGCTGGAATCAAACGGTTCGATGGTCTGCATGATCGGCGGCGCCGGCAAGCTGCCGTCGAAAATAGCACGGACGAAATCAAGCCCTGACATCGAGGCCATGATCTCCGGCGGGGTTACGCCGTATTTGACTTCGGGGGGTGCTCGGTCGTGCATGACTGTGAGTTCCTGGCCTGTATGATGATGACCATCATACTATATGTTCGGCTGGTGCGCCACCCACAATTCGTCGCGCCCGACACGACCCCGGGCACGTCGAGTTGAAGGCAGTTGAGGGTGGCAGCCTTACGCGCTCTTGTTCGCCCGCATCAGATCGGCAAAACGCTTGAACAAATAATGCGAGTCGCGCGGGCCGGGCGAGGCCTCGGGATGATACTGCACCGAGAATACCGGCCTGCCTTCGAGCTGGATGCCGCAATTGGAGCCGTCGAACAGCGAGACATGGGTCTGGGTTGCGCCCTGTGGCAAGGTCGCCTGATCCACCGCGAAGCCATGGTTCATCGAGGTGATTTCAACCTTTCCGGTGGTCTCGTCCTTGACCGGATGATTGGCGCCATGATGGCCTTGATGCATCTTCGTAGTCTTGGCGCCGACCGCGAGCCCGAGCATCTGGTGGCCGAGGCAAATTCCAAAGGTCGGCGTACCGGAATCGATGACTTTTTGAATCACGGGCACCGCGTACTTGCCGGTCTCGGCGGGATCGCCGGGGCCGTTCGAAAGGAACACGCCGTCCGGCTTCATCGCCAGAATATCTTCAGCCGATGTGGTCGCCGGCACTACAGTTATCTTGCAGCCTTCGCCGGCGAGCAGCCGCAGGATATTCCGCTTGATGCCGTAGTCGATCGCGACCACGTTGAATTCAGGCTGGATTTGCCGGCCGAAGCCTTTTCCCCACGCCCACGGCGTTTCGTCCCAGGTGAAGCGCTGGCCGGATGTCACCATCGGCACCAGGTCCATGCCTTCCAGGCCGGGCCATTCGCGCGCTTCTTGCTTTAGTCCGTGCAGGTCGAACTGGCCGTCCTTGGCGTGCGCGATCACCGCGTTGGGCATGCCTTTGTTGCGGATCAGCGCCGTCAGCGCCCGGGTGTCGATACCGGACAGGCCGATGATCCCGCGCGCTTTCAGCCATTGATCGAGATGACGCGTGGCCCGGTAGTTCGACGCGTCAGTGATGGCCGCACGCAGAATCACGCCACGCGCGCCCGGCGTTGCCGCCATGTTCACGGTCTCGATATCTTCGTCGTTGGTGCCGACGTTACCGATATGGGGGAAGGTGAAAGTGATGAGCTGTCCAGCGTAGGACGGATCGGTCAGAATCTCCTCATAGCCCGTCATTGCGGTATTGAAGCAGACTTCACCGACCGCCTGGCCTTGCGCGCCAAGGCCGAAGCCCTCCAGCACGGTACCATCGGCAAGCACGAGGAGCGCGGTCGGTTTGTGATCCGGCCAGGCTGAAGCGTTTTCCGATTGGGTCATGAGCGCATTACATAGTCGTCGCATGCTGTGGCGTCAAAGCCGGAACTGGCGGATTCACATGCAGATTGCGTATATTTGACAGCCAGCGCCTGGGTTTTAAGCTGCGCTTTCCTCCGTCAGCCTGTTTTCATCAGCTTTTGCCGGTCTGGAACGGTGCATGGACGATGCGACGCCGATTTTGCTGGTTCCGGGTCTCGCCGGCTCGCCGCGGATTTATGCGCCGCTGGTGCCCGCGTTGTGGCGGTACGGCCCGGTCAGTGTCCCCAACCACATTCGCGACGACCACATGGACGCGATCGCGCGGCGGATCCTGGCTGAGGCCCCGCCGCGTTTCGCGCTGGCCGGACATTCGATGGGCGGCTACATCGCGTTCGAAATCATGCGGCAGGCGCCCGACCGGGTGGCGAAGCTGGCGCTGATCAACACCCAGGCGCGACCCGATACGCTTGAAGCCACCGCGCGCCGGCGTAGCCAGATTGCGCGCGCGCAAGCCGGCGAATATCACGCCGTGCTGGATGATCTATTCGCGGGATTTGTTCATCCGTCACGGCTTGAGGACGCTTCCTTGCGGAAATTGGTTCACGAGATGGGCGACGATATCGGCGCGGACGCCTTCGTGCGTCAGCAGAGCGCTATTATCAGCCGCCCGGACTCGCGCCCGACGCTTGCGGCGATCAGGTGCCCGACCTTGGTGCTGACCGGGGACGAGGACAACACCATCCCGAATTCGCTGTCAAAGGAGATGGCCGGCGGCATTCATGGAGCCGAACTCAGGATCCTCGCGCAATGCGGTCACCTGCCGCAAGTCGAGCAGCCGCAGGCCACGGCGGAAGCTTTGGTGCAATGGCTTTCCAACTCAGTTGTCTCGATGCCGCGAACCGCCTAGATCAGTGCTTGCAATGATGCGGCCCCAAGCCGGCGAGAGGATATGACCATGCTGCGCGATGACATCAACAACGCGGTAAAGGATGCGATGCGCGCCAAGGACGAGCGCAAGCTTTCCACGCTGCGCATGGTCAATTCGACCATCAAGAACGCGGACATCGAGGCGCGCGGGCAGGGCAAGCCGCCGCTCAGTGACGCCGATCTGCTTGGCGTGCTGCAGAAGATGATAAAACAGCGTCAGGAGGCGGTCGAGCTCTATGACAAGGGTGGCCGCGCCGAACTCGCCGCGCAGGAGCGCGAGGAGATCGCGATCATCTCTGGCTATTTGCCGACGCAAATGTCGGAAGCTGATATGAAAGCAGCGATTGCGGCGGTGATCGCCGAGACTGGCGCTGCCGGGATCAAGGACATGGGCAAGGTGATCGGCGTGCTGAAGGCGAAATGCGCGGGGCAGATGGATTTCGGTAAAGCCAGCGGCATGGTGAAGGCGGCGCTGACGGGGTGAGTTGTGTGCGGCACGAGCCCGAATGTGCGCCTCCGCTCGGCGGCCATTACCGCTCGACGCCGTCATTGCCGGCCAACGGGTCGCGCGAATGCGCGCCCGATGACAGGCTCCGCGAAGCAATCCATGGTGCGGCATCGCCAGATCGAAGATGGATTGCTTCGTCGCTTACGCTCCCGTGCGCAAACGCGTCGCGTTTGTCGCAGGCAATGACAGACTTTGCAGCGTCGACTCAACCTCGTCATTGCGAGCGCAAATGAATTCGCGGCGTTTCATTCAATCACCTCGTCGGCGCGGGCGAGCAGCGTCGGTGGGAGGGTCAGCCCGAGCGCCTTGGCGGTCTTCAGGTTGACCACCAATTCAAATCTCGTTGGCTGTTCCACCGGAAGATCGCTTGGGCGCGCGCCTCGGAGGATACGGTCCGTCAACGCAGCGGCCCGCTTGTAGTTTTCGTCGTTGCTGGGACCATAAGACATCAGCCCGCCATCCCGCGCCTCCGGTGGAAAGGAATGGATGGTGGGAAGCTTATGTGCGAGCGCGAGGTCGGCAACTTGTTTGCGGTGTCCGAACATTGTGTTGTCGCTCATGAAAACGGCTGCTTGCGCCTTGGCTCGCAACACGTCGTCGAACGCCGGGCTCAGATCGTCGACTCCACCGAGCGGCCGCGAAAAGATTTCTATTCCGCGCGCCGAAGCCGATGTTCGGATACTCTCCAGCGCGGTGTCGTGTCCCGGAAAAGACGAGCTCCAGAACACGGCGGTACGCGTCATGCCCGCGATGGCGTCGATCAGCAGCTCTAGCCGCTTGCCGCCGAGTCCAGCCTCGCTGTAGGTCACTCCGGTGAAGTGCCCGCCCGGGCGCGCAAGACTCTCCACGATGCCGAGCTCCACCGGATCAGGCACGAATGCGAACACGACCGGGATATTCAGCTTGGCGTTCTTCAGCGCAACCACAGCGGGCGAGGTGATCGCTATGATGACATCGGGCTTACGCAAAGCGAGCTGATCGACAAGAGCCGTCAAGCGGCTGGAGTCTCCCTCGCCACCCAGAAGGTCGATTTGAGCTTCATCATAGCCGAGCTTGCCGAGCGCATCGAACAGCAGCTTAATGGCCGTGCGCCTCGGGTACCCGCTGTGCAGGATGCTGATCCGCTGCCGCTGCTGAGCTTCAGCGGCAAGCGGCAAAGCCATAGCCGCACCGATCAAGAAATCTCGCCGCCGCATAGCCGCCTCCCGCCCGTAAACGGGGCATCGTATCACGTAATCCAAGCCAAACGGACGCAAGAACTCAGCTCGAGCATATGCTTTTCGAACTTGCTCAACATAGAGACATTGCCCTGAGCAGAATTTGCAAGCGCTTGCCGGGCGTAAAATAATCCTATTCACTAGAACTATTGGTAGGCAATGGTCTCTTTTGAGGGACTTGATTTCAAACAGCTGCTTTTTATACACCTCGCGTGATCGATTTAGCGGCACCCAGAAAAGGGGAAAGCAATATGTCCGACTTGATAGGAAAGCACGCCATCGTCGTCGGCGCCGGCATGGGCGGCTTGGCGTTCGCTAAAGCGCTCTCTGGCCATTTTGATCATGTTACGGTTCTTGATCGCGACACTTTGCCCGCAGATGTCCGGCCGCGCCACGGCACGCCGCAGGCCCGTCATCTTCATGTGCTGCTTGCGGGTGGGCTAACAGCACTTAACAAACTTCTTCCAGGCATTGAGGCAGAGCTTGAGCGGGCGGGCGCGGTCAGGCTGTCGAGCCAAGACGCGCATTTGGAGCGACCCGGCTTCGATCCATTTCCCCAACGTGAACTCGGTGTAAGTTGGTTGTCTATTTCGCGTCCGCTGCTTGAATTCACAACGCGTCAAGTTGTCCAGCGACAAAAGAATATTGAATTGCTCGGAGATTGCCGGGTCAGGGAATTTATTGCTTCGCCTGACGGGTCGGCCGTCACAGGCGTTCGTTACGAATGCAATGGCCGGAACGAAACCGTTTCGGCTGACCTTGTTGTGGATGCTTCCGGTCGCGGCGTGTTGGCACTTGCCGCATTGGCTAGCACGGGTGTTTCGAAACCTGAGGAGACCGAAATCGGCATGGACATAGCCTACTCGACGGCGGTTTTTGAATGTCCAGAGGACGCGCCGCCTTCTTGGAAGATGGTGATGGTTCTGCCTTCCGCTCCCAACGATAGCCGCGGCGCTATACTGTCTCCGATAGAGGACAACCGATGGATTGTAAGCGTTAGCGGCAATCACGGCGATGTGCCCCCCGGCGACGCAGAGGGATTTCTTGAATTCGTCAAAGGAATGCGCACCACGACGATTTTTGAAGCCATCAAAGGTGCAAAGCCTGTCGGAGGGATTATTCGTTATGCGCTGACTTGCAGCGCGCGCCGGCATTTTGAGGCGGTTCAACGCTTTCCACGCGGCTTACTGCCTGTTGGAGATGCGATCTGTCGCTTCAACCCGGTATTTGGGCAGGGCATGAGCGTCGTCGCTCAGGAGGCAGTCATTCTCGAGCGCCTGCTCAGCGCAAGGGCCGGGGATATTGATCCACTCGATGGGTTGGCGCCGGCTTTTTTTGCCGAAATCCAGCCCGTGTTAGAGACGCCATGGGGAATCGCCAACGGCGATTTTATATACCCCAAGACGAGCGGTCAGCGTCCGGCGGATTTTGAGCGGAGGCTTCAGTTCAACATCGCTCTGGTTCGCTTGGGCGCTCAAGACCCCTCTATCCATAAGCTGATGATGGAGGTCAACCATTTGCTCAAGCCGCAAAGCGCTCTACGCGAGCCTGCGGTCGCTGAGCGCGTGGCCAAGCTTATGGCGGCACCGGCGTGAAGACGAACCGGCAATGTCCTTACAAGTTAAAGGCGCAGAAATCCAAGAAGAAGCTCGTTCACAGCGGATGCACGCTCCCGCTGAATCCAATGCCCTGCGCCCTGCATGATATGGCAGCCGCGCAGTCCCGGCAGTAGCCGCGCATGTCTGGAGCCACCGCGCGGTAGCCGGCATCAGCCAAGGCTTGCATCTGCGCTCGCCACGAAATCCAAAGCTCAGGAAGGCCGTGACACAAGAGCACCAGAGGACCGTTTCCCTGGATGGCGACTTTCATCCGCAGCCCGTTTACATCCAGGTGCTCAAAGGTTGGTTCGGTCATGGAGAATTGCTTCCGGGTCCAAAGGGGACGAACTCGTTGAATTTTGGTTTCCGGAGCTTGCCGCCAAAGCGACGTGCGTGCGAAGGAGGACGTGAGAACACGGTCGGAGAGGGTTTATACCGAGGCGGCAATCGTCTAGCGTAGCGAAATGCTGACCGAAACCTCAGATTATGCCGGCCTCTACCGCAATTTCCGCTGGCAGGTCCCGGCGCGCTTTAACATCGCCAGCGCTTGTTGCGATCGCTACGCCGACGGCGCCAACCGGTTGGCGCTGATCTATGTGGACGAGGACGGCGGGGCTACCCGCACTTCGTTCGATGAGATGCGCGCGCTGTCCAGCCGCTTCGCCAACGTATTGAAGGCTGACGGGTTATCGCGAGGCGAC
>VAZS01000059.1 GCA_005884855.1 Alphaproteobacteria bacterium
TTCTGGCTATCCAGCTTCGCCTCGGCATTCGCGGGTTCAATTCCCCCGGCATAAAGCATCAACACCGCAGCCAGCACTGCCGCGAACAGTTTCCCAGGTGATCTCGCTGGCATCATGGAAGTACTCCGCTTTACAAGCGATCGAGTTTGTAATCCTACACCTGCGAACGGTAGGGTGGACGTCCTGATTTTAATGCGTCCGCGAGCAGTTCGATCCGATCCTGTCCCCAGAATACCTCGCCATCGAGCACATAGACCGGTGAACCGAACACATCGGCGGCCAGCGCATCCTGCCGGTTTTGCTCGTAGGCAGTGCTGATCTCATCGGATCCCGATCGCTCGACCACTTGCTTGCCGGAAAGCCCGGACTGGTCAGCCAATTGCATCAAGGTCGCGGGTTCGGCAAGATTGAGCTGCCCTTCCCACACCGCCGCAAATGCGCGCCGCATAAAAGGCTCGGGATCAACGCCGGCTTGAATGGCGGCGATCACCACGCCATCCGCGAGCCGCGCGTTGAAGGGCCAGTTCGCCGGCTGCAGATGAAATTTCAAGCCGCGTTTGTCACGCCAACGCTGCAGCTCGACCATGCGATAGCGTTGCCGTACCGGATGGCGCTTCATCAGCGGCAGGCCGCCGGTTTCAGAAAACAGGTCGACCAGCACCACCGGCTTGTAATTCACTTTCAGATCGTAGGTTTTTGCAACGTCCCGGAACACATTGTGCCCGATATAGGCCCATGGGGATTGGAACGAAAAATAGTAATCGACCTGACGCGGCATACGGACTCCCCGAATCTACATGACTGCGTATCCCAACAGACCCGCACAGCCGATGCAAGATCGATCCTGGCGCCGCTCCGGGCGTATGACGCAGCACCCGTTCGAGCGCGAGCAATCGCGTTGGCACAATTCAATGATGTGAGTTCGATGGCTTTGATATCGATGCGCACGAGCCTGAAGAGAGAGTCGCTGAGCGCCAGCGGCAGACTTTCATCACTGCCGCAGCCGTTTGCTCGCCGCTCAGGCGTATTGTCCGCCCCGGCTCAATCGCAATTGCCCCACCGCGCGATGAGGTATTGCACTGCGGCGACTGGCCGGCCCCCGGGCCTCCAGTCAATTCGGAAAACGATGTGGCATCAATAGCTTATATGGTTATGACACAATCTTGACTTGCTTGGATACGCTCAGTATGGTCCGCGCGGCTTCAGAGGGTGACGGGCGGTCATTTCCATCAACGCAAGCTTCGTTTCGGGTCTGCACAGCATGGCTGACGGCGCGAATGACAGCGAAAATGGAAGTCGCGATAGATCGTCGCCGGATGAAGCCGCGCTTTCCGCAAGGCTCGGAAGTCTGGATCACCGGTTGTCCGCAATTCGGGACGGCCGAAAGATCGAGACTGACCAACCCGGAACTGGAAGCGGAGACGGAGCTGCCAGAGCCTCGGCGATGGCGCGCGGTTTCCGGCTTTCTTCGGAGTTGATCGCCGGCGTTGTCGTCGGAGCGGTGATTGGCTGGGGCTTCGACCGCTTGCTGTCAACGTCGCCGTGGGGGCTCATCGTGTTCTTTCTGCTCGGCTTCGCCGCCGGGGTGGTCAACGTGATGAGATCCGCGGGCGTGGCTCCGGACAGAACCACCCGTTAAGTAGCGGAAAGCCGAAACGATTGAATGCAGAGCGCCGGCGTGGCCGGCGGACCAAGAGATGCCGCGCGGATGATCGATCCGATCCACCAGTTTAACATCGACAAGATCTTCACGATCGGCCACATCGGCAATCAGGAGATCGCCTTCACTAACTCAACAGCGTACATGTTCGGCTCGGTGGCGCTGATTTCGCTGCTGATGATCGGCGGCTCGGCCGGGCGGCAGCTGGTGCCGGGACGAATTCAATCGGTCGCGGAGCTGTGTTACGAATTCGTTGCCGACACCATCCGGTCGACGGCCGGCAGGGAAGGAATGAAGTTCTTTCCGCTGGTGTTCTCGATTTTCATGCTGGTGGCCGTTTCCAACATCATTGGGATCATTCCCTACGCCTTTACGATCTCAAGCCACATCATCGTAACCGCGGCCTTGGCGCTATTGGTCTTCTTCACCGTGCTGGTTTACGGCTTCTACAAGAACGGCCTGAAATTCTTCAAGCTGTTCGTGCCTTCGGGCATTCCATTGGCCATTCTGCCGCTCGTCGTACTGATCGAGATCATCTCGTTCCTGTCGCGCCCTATTTCGCACAGCGTGCGTCTGTTCGCCAATATGCTGGCCGGCCACATCACCCTGAAAGTGTTCGCAAGCTTCGTAACCATGTTGGGAGCGATGGGCATTCTCGGCTGGGCCGGCGCCGTATTGCCGCTCGCGCTGACGGTTGCGCTGACCGCGCTCGAATTGCTGGTCGCCTTCCTGCAAGCTTACGTCTTCACCATCCTCACCTGCATCTACATCAACGATGCTATCCATCCGGGCCACTGAACCGGCCTTTCTATCAAACCTCGAGAAGGAGTTCGTTTCATGGATCCGATTGCCGCGAAGTATATTGGCGCTGGTATTGCCTGCATTGGCATGGGTGGCGCCGGCGCTGGCGTGGGCATCATCTTCGGCAACTATCTGGCCGCTGCGGTGCGCAATCCTTCGGCAGCACAGGGCCAGTTCGGCAATCTGATTTTCGGCTTTGCCGTGACCGAAGCGCTCGGCATCTTCTCGCTGCTAATCGCGCTGCTGCTGTTGTTCGCCCTTTGATATTGTTTTAGCTGCGCGCATTCCCATCATAAGACGGTATCGATCTTGCGTAATACGCGCTAGCCGAACAGGAGAGCCCATTGGCTGACAGTCATGGCGGCGCCAATGGCACGACCGCCCACACCGAAGCTGACGCTCATGGACGCGCGTTTCCGCCGTTCCAGAAGGAGACGTTTGCTTCTCAGTTGCTGTCGCTGCTGATCGCGTTCGTCGCGCTATATCTGATCGTCTCGCGAATTGCGCTGCCGAGGGTCGGCAGCCTGCTCGACGCGCGTCAGAATGCGATCGATAGCGATCTGGCCGAGGCGCAAAAGCTGAGGGATGACTCCAGCGAGGCGCTGAAAGCCTATGAAAACGAACTCGCCGCTGCGCGCTCCCGCGCGCAAGCGATCGGTAACGAGACCCGCGAAAAGCTGAACGCGGCATCGGAAGCCGAGCGCAAACGGCTCGAGGAACGGCTGTCGCTGAAGCTGGCGGAAGCCGAAAAAAGCATTGCATCGACGCGCGCGAACGCAATGAGGAACGTCCGCGGTATCGCTGCGGAAGCCGCTAGCGCGATCGTGCAGCGACTCACCGGCGTGGCGCCTGACGGCAAATCGGTGGACAGCGCCGTCGACGCATCGTTGAAAGGATAATATCGATGTTCGCCGAACCGGAATTCTGGGTCGCCGTCGCCTTCGTCATACTGATGGGCATATTCGGCTATTTCGGCATTCACCACACGGTGCTCAAGACGCTCGATCATCGCAGCGACCGCATCAAGGCCGAGCTAGATGACGCGCGCCGCCTCAAGGAAGAGGCCGCCAAACTGCTCAGCGAATACCAGGCGCGCCGCGCCAGCGCCGAACGCGAGGCGCAGGACATCATTGAGAGTGCAAAAGCCGAAGCCGAGCGCATTGCTGCCGAGGCCAAGACCAAGATGGAAGATTTCGTCACCAGGCGCACCAAAACCGCCGAGAGCAAGATCGCGCTGGCAGAAGCCCAGGCCATGGCCGATGTGCGTGCGGCAGCCGCTGATGCCGCAGTGACCGCGGCCTCGACCATCCTTTCCCAGTCGGTGAAGGGCGATGTCGCCAACGATCTGTTGTCCAAGGGCATTGCCGAAGTTCGCGAAAAGCTGAACTGAACGACGCCGGGAAAGGACCCGGCAATCCGGTCCACTACAGCTTTCTAATTTTTCTGGCGCGCAACTGGTTTTGGCTTGGCCTGCGGCTTCAGCGCTTGCGGATCGAAGCCGATATAGAAGATGTAGGCATCGGCGGTCGCGCCCGATGGCACGGGATACACCAGGTCTTCAGCGATCAGCGTGAACGGCTCACTGCCGTTTTCGGACATCGGCACCGCGGTCTGGTAAGCTTTGGTGGCGATGGTCTTTTCTTGCACGCCACCCTGCACCACCGCGACACGCAGCGGAATATCGATGGTAGAGGGCGCACCAGCCGGTCCGGCGATGACGCGACCCTGAATGCCTATGCGCGCGGTGATCTGGTCGCCGGTTTTGGTGCACTGACGCGCAGTGCGGGTGATTGTCGCTTGAAAGCGCACGTCGTTACCGACCGGCTGCTTGCCTGGCGCAGCCACGGCATACGTCGACGCCCCGGCGCGAATCGTGACCGGCGGACAGCTCAAATCGTTTTCGGGTTCGGGCGAAACGATGGTTGGAGCCGCCGCGGGCTCGTCCGACTTGCCGCCAAAAAGACTTTTGAAGCGATCGCCGAGCGACTGCGATGCGGCCGGCGAGACAAGCATGCCGCAGCTAATTGCAACCGAGACCACAGCCACGATCCCGATCTTCCGCAGCCCGATAGCCGTCATCATGCCCCGTCCATCATCCATTACGCGTTCTTCTGTTTAACCGATCAGCCGCGGAAATCCTCGTGCAACAAGCCGAACAGCAGATGGTCCTGCCAGACGCCGTTGATGCAAAGATAGCGCCGCGCCAGCCCCTCCCGCGTGAAGCCGCATTTCTCCAGCACCCGAATCGAGGCCTCATTGGACGGAATGCAGGCCGCCTCGATGCGGTGAAGATTGAGCTCACCGAACAGCGATGGCAGCAACACGCGCAAGGCCGAGGTCATGTAGCCGCGATGCGCATGGGGTTCCCCGACCCAGTACCCGATGGTACCCGCCTGCACGATGCCGCGGCGCACGTTCGCCAAAGTGATGCCGCCGATCATCGCGCCGTCGGATTCGCGAAACACGACGAACGGATAGGAGCGGTCGGCGGCGATGTCTTCGTTATAGCGACGCAACCGCCGCCGAAACCCGGGGCCGGTCCGCTGGATGGCAGCCGAAACAGGGCCATGTGTCCGATACTCCCCGCTCTACCCGGATCCGATCCCGGGCATCAACACCGTCAATGAAGCAGCGACTTCGCTTTCGACCTGGTCAATCCTTCCGCAAAAGACACTGCCCTGTCCAGACCTCTTCCGCTGCCCAGCGCCACAACCGCCGGACGACTACGCGACAACAGCCCCCTTGCGGCATCGCGGGTCGATTCCACGCTGACCGCATTGATCCTGGCCACCAGCTCTTCAACCGTCAGCGGGCGTCCATAAGCCAGAACGTGGCGCGCCAGCTGTTCGGCGCGCGAGCTACAGCTCTCCAGCGCCATCAGCAGACCGGCTTTCATTTGCGCCTTGGCGCGCGCGACCTCGCTCTCGGTCAAGGTCTCGACCGCGTCGTTGATGACATCGACGATCACCTCCATCATCTCGGGGGCATCCCCGGGATCGGTGCCGGTATAGAGCCCGAAAAACCCGGTGTCCGAATAGGGCGCATGGAAGGCATAGATCGAGTAGCACAACCCGCGCTTCTCGCGCACTTCCTGAAACAGCCGCGACGACATCCCGCCGCCGAGCGTATTGGTGAAAACCTGCAGCGAGAACAGCGACAGATCGGTCTGCGGCAGGCCTTCCAGCGCCAGCGTCAGATGCGCCTGCTCGAGTTCACGGTGCACCACGCGGGAGCCGCCTTTCCCGAACATCGCGGCTTGAGGTTTGGGCGCGGGCGAGCCGTCGAAGCTTGCGAACCGCTGCGCCACTTCCTCGACCACCCGTTTGTGATCGACCGCGCCGGCCGCCGTCACCACCATATCGGGACCGCGATAATGGGTTGAAAGATAGCGCCGCAGCGTATCGCGGTCAAAGCCCTTCAGGGTCTTGGCGGTACCCAACAGCGAGCGCCCCATCGGCTGATCCGGGTAACACAACTCGTTGAGATGTTCGAACACAACGTCATCAGGCGTATCCTGCGCGGCCCCGATCTCCTGCACGATCACGCTCTTTTCGCGCTCCAGCTCGTCCGGAACGAAGGAGGGATTGGCGAGAATGTCGGAGAGCACGTCGAGCGCCAGCGGCACGTCGGCCTTCAAGACCCGCGCATAATAGGCGGTGGTTTCGGTCGAAGTGCCGGCGTTGAGATCGCCGCCGACCGCCTCGATTGCCTCGACGATTTCACGCGAGGTGCGCCGCGTGGTGCCCTTGAACGCCATATGTTCGAGCAAATGCGAGATGCCGTGCTCGTTCGGCTTTTCGTCGCGCCCGCCGACGCGGGCCCATACGCCAAGCGCCGCCGTTTCGAGGTGCGGCATGGTGTCGGTGATCACCGTCAGGCCGGAGGGAAGCTTGGTGACATCGACACTCATCCGGCAACTCCTTGCTTCGCCGCGCGGCTGACCGACAGCACGAACCGCTCGACTTCGACCTGATCGTTTTTCATGACCTTGATGTGTTCGGGCTTGCTCATCAAACCCTCGAGCCACGCCGGCAATTCCGGGCGAACGCCGCAGGCGGCTTCCACCGCATCCGGAAATTTCGCCGGGTGCGCGGTCGACAACACGATGTTAGGAATCCTGGAGTCCGACGTGTCGCGATCGGCTACTGCCAGCGCAACCGCGGTGTGCGGATCGACCAGATCGCCGATCTCTCGCCAGGCGGCGCGGATTGCGGCACTGGTTTCGGTCTCATCGGCGCGGCCGGCGTCGAATTCTTCCCGGATCGCCGCGAGCGTCGCATCGGGCAGCACGAAACGGCCAGACTGCTTCAGCGACGCCATCAAGCGGCGGACCTCGGCGGCGTTGCGTCCACCGGCCTCGAACAACAGCCGCTCGAAATTCGAGGAGACCTGGATATCCATCGAGGGCGAG
>VAZS01000060.1 GCA_005884855.1 Alphaproteobacteria bacterium
TGAGGCCGATGGACTTTGCTCTCACGGCAAATCAAGAATCGATCCGGGAGGCGGTCGCAAAGATCTGTGCGCGTTTCGACGATGGTTATTGGCTGAAAAAAGACAAGGACGGCGGTTTTCCGGCGGACTTCCACAAGGCCTTGGCGGATGCCGGCTGGCTCGGCATCTGCATTCCCGAAGCCTATGGCGGCTCCGGTTTGGGCATTGTCGAGGCCGCTATCATGATGCGGACCATTGCGGAATCAGGCGCCGGAATGTCCGGCGCCTCCGCGGTGCACATGAATGTGTTCGGGCTCAATCCCGTTGTCGTGTTCGGCGACGAGGAGCAGTGCAAGCGGATGTTGCCGCCGATCGTAGCGGGGACCGAGAAGTCATGCTTTGCCGTCACCGAGCCGAATACCGGACTTAACACGACGCAACTGAAAACCCGCGCAGTGCGCTCCGGCAACAAGTACGTCGTCAACGGCCAGAAGGTCTGGATCTCCACCGCGCAGGTGGCGGAAAAGATTCTGCTGTTGGCGCGGACCACACCGCTGGAGGAGGTGAAGAACCCCACCCATGGCTTAAGCCTGTTTTACACTGACTTCGACCGCAACCGCATTGCTGTGCATGAAATCCACAAGATGGGCCGCAAGGCCGTCGACTCCAACGAACTCTTCATCGAGAATTTTGAAATACCGCTTGAGGACCGCCTGGGCGAGGAAGGTCGCGGCTTCGAATACATCCTGCACGGCATGAATCCGGAGCGCGTCTTAATCGCCGCTGAAGCAGTCGGGCTCGGCAAGGTCGCGCTTTCGCGAGCCGCGGCTTATGCGAAAGAGCGCAACGTGTTCAACCGTCCGATCGGCAAGAACCAGGCAATTCAACATCCCCTGGCGAAGAACTGGATGGAGCTGGAGGCGGCCTGGCTGATGACGCTCTCAGCCGCCTGGCAGTACGACGAGGGCATGCCATGCGGCCCAGCGGCGAACGCGGCGAAATATCTCGCCGCCGAGGCTGGCTTTCACGCGTGCGAGCAGGCTGTGATGACGCACGGCGGATTCGGCTATGCCAAGGAATTCCACGTCGAACGCTATTTGCGGGAATCCCTGATCCCGCGCATCGCACCGATCAGCCCGCAGCTCATCCTCAGCTTTATCGCCGAGAGAGTGCTGGGCCTGCCGAAGTCGTATTGAGGGACAGGAATTGAGACGAGCAGCATTCTTCAATTCGTCATTCCGGGGCGCGCCAAGCGCGAACCCGGAATCTCGAGATTCCGGGTCTGGTCCTTCGGTCCATCCCGGAATGACAAAATCCGCCGAAGTCTTGCCCCCATGAGCTTCATCACAGGCGTCGGGCTGACCGCATATGGCAGACATGAGGGCTGTTCCTCGCTCGACCTCATGAGCAAGGCCGCGGCGCTTGCGATTGCCGATGCCGGCCTGAAACGGGCGGAAATTGATGGCGTGCTGTGCGGTTATTCGACGGTGTCGCCGCACATCATGCTTGCGACGGTGTTCGCTGAACATTTCGGCATCAAGCCGGTCTATGCCCACGCCGTCCAGGTCGGGGGAGCGACCGGGCTTGCGATGGCAATGTTGGCGCATCAGTTGGTCGAGGCCGGCGTTGCGAAGCATGTACTGGCGGTAGGGGGAGAGAACCGGCTCACCGGACAGAGCCGTGACGCCTCGATCCAGGCGCTGGCGCAGGTCGGACATCCCGATTACGAAGTGCCGCTCGGACCGACGATCCCGGCCTATTACGGGCTCGTCGCTTCCCGCTACATGCACGAGTTCGGTGTCACCCAGGAAGACCTCGCCGAATTCGCGGTGCTGATGCGAAAGCACGCGCTAACCCATCGCGGTGCGCAATTCCGCGAGGCCATCAGCGTCGCAGATGTGATGGCGTCGAAGCCGGTCGCATTGCCGCTGAAGCTTCTGGATTGCTGTCCGGTGTCGGATGGCGGCGCGGCTTTCGTGGTCAGCCGGGAGACGACTTCCGAGATCAGCGTGCGCGTGCGCGGCTGCGCCCAGGCGCATACCCATCAACATGTCACGGCGGCGCCGCCTCTAAGCGAGCTTGGCGCCGAAATCGCAGTCGCAAGGGCAAAACAGGCCGCTCGCGTTGCGATCTCCGATGTGCGCTACGCTGCGTTCTACGATAGTTTCACCATCACTCTTGCCATGCTGCTGGAAGATCTTGGGCTCGCCGGCCGCGGCGAGGCGGCATCCCGCGCGCGCTCCGGATATTTCAGCCGCCATGGTGAAATGCCGCTCAACACGCACGGCGGATTGTTGAGTTACGGCCATTGCGGCGTCGGCGGCGCCATGGCCCATCTGGTCGAAACCCAGTTGCAGATGACCGGACGCGCGGCAGATCGCCAGGTGCGCGACGCTTCATTGGCGCTGCTGCATGGTGACGGCGGCGTATTGTCATCGCACGTCACCATGTTCCTGGAACGAGTGCGATGAGCGAGCGCAAGCAGCTAGCGGACTGGACCACGGGCGCGGAAGCGATCGTTTATCAATCCTGCGCCCGCTGCGGGAGCTTGCAATATTTCCGTCGCAGCTTCTGCAGTGCGTGCGGCGCGGCGGACCCGCTCGATAAGCGCGCGAGCGGCGAAGGCAGGGTTTATGCCACCACGTTGGTTTGTCGCGCCGCCACGCCGGAGACGCGCGCACATATCCCCTACAACATCATCCTTGTCGACACCGCCGAGGGATTTCGCATGATGGCCCATGGCGACAACGACCTCTGCATCGGCGACAAGGTCAAGGCGCGATTCGCGCCATTTGCCGGGCGATTGATTCCTTATTTTGAAAAGACGAAATGACGCTTCACGGCCAATAAAACACGAGACTGGCGATCATGAGCATTGCCGCCAGCGCCAGCGTTTGCGCGAGCACTTCCGAGGCAGCCCTCTTGGTGGCTTCCTTCATGCCTTATCTCCTGGATTTGGGCATGACTCATCGTTGCGCGAGAGCGCCTGCGACGGTCAGATTTTTACTCGGAAACACCCCGCGACGAGTATTCGCTTTTTACGAGTCCCCACTCAGCGAATATCGACCGTTACAGGATCGACGAGTAATGCGGCGGCATTTTGACTCGCTCGTGACCTCATTTGCGAACCGCAATGCCGCCCAGCCTTATTCGCGATAGAAAGCACTGTCCGTTTGTGAGGGCGGATGCTGTTGATCCGATGCGAACGGCCGGATAATGTTTTTGCTACCTAGCCCCCTCCAGCATCGCAAACCAAGGTGAGACATGGCCCGTATCGACTATTGCGATACTTCAAAATCAAACGAACGCACGCGTGAAATCCTCGGCAAAAACCACAACGCCAACATCTTCCGCATGATGGCGCACTCGCCAAAGTATTTTGAACAATACTGCCGGCTCGGCGGCGCGATCCGTCACAGGGGCGAGCTTGATCCTGTAGTGCGCGAACTGGCGATCACGCGCACGGGGATCCTCTGCGAGGCGCCCTATGAAGTGGTTGCGCACAAACGCATCGGCAAGAATGTAGGCGTTACTGACGAGCAGAACGCGGCACTGGAGGACTGGAAGTCCGCGACCTGCTTCAACGAGCTGCAACGCGCGGCGCTCGCCTTCACCGATGAGATCGTCGAGCTGCGCCGCCCGACCGATGCGACCTTCAACGCTATCGCTGTCAAGCTGACCCCGGCGGCGCTGGTGGAACTGCAGCTCTCGGTCGGCTTCTACATCATGACATCGAAATTTCTGGAAACCTTCGGCATCGACATGCAATCGGAAACAGAACTGGCCTGACCGGCTGGTTGTTTTCTCGCGGAATTATAGTACGCGTAATTTGCTCGTCACCAGGGCGTGCCGCCGGATCAAAATAAGCGCGATCAGAACAGTCGGGATCAGGACGCCCAGTCCGAGACCGGTGATTTGCAACTGCGAGATCGGCATGATTCCGCCTCCCGGAGTAGCGACGACGAAGCCGCCAATCACCAGCAACACCCGCAACGGCCATTCGAGCACGCCGGTGTTGCGAAGATCGCCCACGAAGGCCTGATAGCCCTGGATGCCGCCGCAGATAAAGAGCGTCCCAAAACCGGCGAGCATCATCAGACCCAGCGCCGCAAAATAGGGACTGTCGCCCTGCAGCACCAGCGCCGGATTCAGTACGAAGAAAAACGGAATGAAATAGATGATGCTGCCGACCCACATCGATTCCCATCCTGTTTTCATCGCCGGCGAACCCGCAATACCCGCCGCGGCAAATGAGGCGATGGCAACGGGCGGCGTGATCGATGACAGCATCCCCCAGTAGAAAATGAACATGTGCACGGCCATGCGATTAAGGCCGAGCTTTTCCAGTGCGGGCGCCACCAGAATCGCAAGGAAGATATAGCAAGCCGTCGTCGTCAACCCGAGACCAAGCACGAGGCTTGTGAAGGCGCACATGCCGAGCAAAAGAAACGCGTTGTCACCAGCAATGCGCAGGAGGTCGTTGGCAAGACTTGAGACCACACCGGTCATCGAAAACGCGCCGATCA
>VAZS01000061.1 GCA_005884855.1 Alphaproteobacteria bacterium
GGAGCTTGATTCCGGCGTCGGCGGCCAGCTTCGACTGATCGATCTCGGTAAAGAACTTGATTCCCTTGTTGGCGATATCGGCTTTGATACGGGTGATCGCCTCGGACATCGGAACCGCACTCTTCACCCGCACGATGCCGTCATCGCTGTCGGCCCATGCGGAGGAGGCCACCGCTATCAGCAGCAGGATAAGGACGAGCGGGACGCATAAATTCGCGAAGCGGTAGGCAAGAAGGCGTGTCATGGTCGTCTCCCGTTCATGGGCGCATGCGGCAGCATGGCTTCGCGCGCAGCATGAACGTCGGCTCCGGCAATATGAAATGCTCCGTCGCTCTCAAGTCGATAGCCGCGCGCTATGCGAGGCACTCGATGCTCAACGGCTATCAAACCGATTGTGCAACGGCATTTCTCGGTAGTGGTGATTCAGCTTCTGATCGCTCAGCGCCCCGATGGGGCGCCCCAAATTTGGAGGAACTTCCAGTGACCACCTTACCCAACAACACTATTGGCAATCTTATCGGTCTTGACCCTGGCGCTTTCAGCGATACGGACGCCCCTTGCGGGCGGCCCAGGTCGCAAATTAAGATCGACTAGACAGATGTCGGAGCAACAGATGGCGCAGCTTTCGTCTGCCAATGCCGAACGCCTCAGGCATGAATTCCAGCGCTGCCGCGACATGGAAGGGACGCTCGGCGAACGACTGCAAACCTACGCCGCCGCGGGACGAGATTTCTTTCCAGCCTACAGCGAGGCGGTCGATCGTCTGGTGGCACGAGTGCGCGAGAATGGCGGCGGTGAAGATGCACCCCGACCTGGCGAAGCGATGCCACCATTCATGCTGCCGGACGAAACCGGCCGGCTACTCAGCCTGCAATCGTTGATCAGCCAAGGCCCGGCGGTCGTGATGTTTTATCGTGGGCACTGGTGCCCTTACTGCCGATTGAATGTAAGCGCGGTAATTCAGGCTCAGCGCCAGATTGAGGCGCTAGGCGGGCAGATCGTTGCGATCATGCCGGAGACACAGAAATATGCGGAGCGATTCAAATCCGAAGCCGGCGCGCCGTTCCCGGTGCTGACCGATCTGGACAATGGTTATGCGCTCTCGCTCAATCTCGCGATCTGGCTGGGAGCCGAAATCCAGCAATTGCTGTCTTATCTCGACCTCTCGGAGTTTCACGGCAATGACGGCTGGGTACTGCCGATTCCCGCGACCTTCGTAGTCGGCCGTGATGGGCTGGTGAAGGCGCGATTCGTCGATCCTGATTTCCGCAAGCGGATGGAGATCGATGATCTCGTCGCCGCTGTGCGGGCTGCGAGCAAGGAATGCTAGAAGCAGCCCATACGCTTACACAGGCTCAAGTGCTTCCGCTTTGGTCAGGAATTGCTGCCAGTCAGCGCCGCGCAGCATTCTCATGACGGCAGATGCCACAGCTGTGCGCTGTCGACCCGCGACGCCATAGAGGTGAACGGTACGGCGCGAGTCCAGTCCTTCGACTGAAATGCGTTTCAGGGTATTTGGAATGGACGCGGTGTGAGGGGCGACCGCTACGCCGATGTCGGCTTCGAGCAGTTCGATCAGGTCGCGCTCCGAGGAAACTTCGTGGCTGCGATCGACCGCGACACCATGCTCGCGCAGCGATTGGGCCAGTCGATCGGAATGTTCGCAGTAGCTTCGTGACAGCCACTGCTCGGTCCGCAGATCGTCGAATCCGATACTGCTGCGGCTTGCCAGCGGATGGTGCGAGTTGACGACGAGATAAAAGTCCTCAGTGAACAGGGGCCAGGAATCCAACCGGTCCCAATCACTGTCGAGTTCGGCGGCGATGCCGAGTTCGGCTTCGCCTTTCTTCAAGTATTCGCCGACCTGCTCGCTGCTGCCGCGCAAAAAACTAAATTCCAGCCGATTGAATTGCCGCTTGATATGCTCGAGATGCGGAATCAGAAGCGACAGATCGATCGAATGGGTGAGCGCTATCCTAAGCGCGCCGATCTCGCCGCTCTTGAAAGAGGATGCCAGCATGCGCGCGCCGCTGGCCGCGTCGTAGCATTGCTGTAGTAGCGGGTGCATCCGCTGGCCAAGTTCGGTCAATTGCGCTGCCGGGCGCTCGCGCCGGAACAGATCGCCGCCCATTTCCGCCTCAAGCTGCTTGATGGCCCGCGTCAGCGACGGCTGGGTAACGTTGCATTCCTCAGCGGCGCGCGTGAAGTTCAATAACCGCGCCACGGCAAGGAAATACCTGACCTGATGCATTTCCATGAGCGTGCTGCCCTGCTGGCCTCCAGTTAAAATAGCCGAAGCGCCGCATAAAGAATACGGGAACCACGATAGCGCCAGCGCATCAAATCGGAAGCCAAAGGGCATTTCAAAAGATGCCGTCCATCCGGCAGATTTCGGCAGAGAACGCCACAATCGCAGGAGAGGGTTGTCATGAGCATTCAGCTGAAGACGCAAAGCGCACGCTCTTACACAGCACCGCTCGCCGACAGGGTCTCGCTGATCACTGGATCGACCAGCGGTATAGGCTTGGGCATCGCGCGCGCACTCGCGAAGGCTGGCTCGGCCGTGGTGCTGAACGGGTTTGGTGCCGCGGCCGAGATCGCGGGGATCATGGACCAGATTTCCGGCGAATTCGGCGTCAACGTAAGCTATTCGGCGGCCGACATGGCCAGGCCCGAGGCGATCGCTGACATGATCGCCACGACGCTCAACGAGCACGGCCGGCTCGACGTGCTGGTCAACAATGCGGGCATTCAATATGTCGCACCGCTCGACCAGTTTCCGGTCGAGAAATGGGACGCAATCCTGTCGGTCAACCTGTCGTCGGTGTTCCACACCACGCGGCTGGCATTGCCGGCGATGCGGCAGAACGGGTTCGGGCGGATCATCAATATCGCTTCGGCCCATGGGCTTGTGGGGTCACCGTTCAAGGCGGCCTATGTGGCGGCCAAGCACGGGATCGTCGGCTTGACCAAGGTCGCCGCGCTCGAGACCGCCGAACAAGGCATTACCTGCAACGCTATCTGCCCGGGCTACGTCTACACGCCATTGGTCGAGGCGCAGATCGAAGGCCAAGCCAAGGCGCACGCCATCTCCCGTGAGAAGGTGATCCATGATGTTCTGTTGGCGCAGCAGCCCAACAAGCGCTTTGTCAGTGTCGAAGAGCTTGGGGCCCTCACGGTATTTCTCGCCACCGATGCTGCGGCATCGATCACCGGGATCGCGCTGCCGGTCGACGGTGGATGGACCGCGCACTAAAACGTGAATGTAACAACCGTGCCCGGCGGGCGAAGCTCTAACAGCGCCGGCAACCGGAAGGAAGCTCGAGATGAAGGACGTTCAGGACAACCGCACTTTGGCAAAAGCGGCATCGCCGGGCAATGCCGCTGCGGGTCAGATCGTGCTGGTGCTGCAGGGTGGTGGCGCGCTTGGGTCCTATCAGGCCGGAGTTTATCAGGCGCTCTGCGAAGCCGGTATCGAACCGGACTGGATCATCGGCACCTCGATCGGCGCAATCAACGCTGCCCTAATCGCGGGCAATACGCCGGAAAACCGGCTGGCACGGCTCCGGGAATTCTGGAAAAGGATGGAGCAGAATCCAGGTTGGAGTTTTCCGAACTTATTTACCGGGTTCAACGAAAAACTGGCCTATTGGTCGGCCGTTACTAACGGAATTCCTGGTTTCTTCACGCCGAACCCGCTGGCCCATGCCGGCGACAATTATCCGCTTGGCGCCGATCAGGCGGGGTATTACTCGACCGCACCGCTGGAGCGGACACTAAGCGAACTCGTCGATTTCGAGCTGGTCAATCGCTGCACGCCACGCCTGACCGTCGGGGCCGCCCATGTGCGCACCAGCCAGATGCGCTATTTCGATAGCCGCGATAGCCAGCTCGGCCTCAAGCACATCATGGCCTCCGGCGCGCTGCCCCCGGCATTTCCTGCGGTGCGCATCGATGGCGAGCTGTATTGGGACGGCGGTATTCTATCGAACACGCCGACCGAAGCCGTGTTCGACGACTGTCCGCGAAAGGACTCGCTGATCTTTGCCGTGCATCTGTGGAATCCTTCCGGCTCCGAGCCAACCACGATGGCGGAAGTCCTGAACCGGCATAAGGACGTGCAGTACTCCAGTCGGATCGCGAGTCACATCGCGCGCCAGCAGCAGGCCCATCGACTGCGCCATGTCATTAACCAGCTCGCTGCGCGGCTGCCTGAGGCCGAACGTAACAGCGAGGCGGTCCGCGAGCTGGCGAGCTACGGCTGCCCAACCCGGATGCATGTGGTGCGGCTGCTCGCCCCGCAGCTCGAGCGCGAGAACCACACCAAAGATATCGATTTCAGCCGCTCGGGTATCATGCAGCGTTGGGAGGCCGGTTACGCCCATACCAGGGCAGTGCTCGACCGTTCGCCATGGATCGGCGAGTTCGATCCGCTCTCCGGGGTCATTCTGCATGAGCAAATGCAACTGATGCCGCAAGCCGCGGAGTGAGGGCTCTCTGGCCCGACCGGCACCGGCATGGCTCCATGACGCGCGGTGGTGTGGCGGTTCATACCCTCTTGTTTCCCGCTGTCGGCTCTTTGATAAATCGATTGCGCAACGTACCGATACCGGTGATTTCGACCTCGACCACGTCGCCGGCCTTCAGATCGGGGGAGGCGCCGTCGGTTCCCATCCAGATCACATCGCCTGGCCACAGCGTAAAATATTTCGTCAGCTCGACGATGAACGGCTTGATGCCGAAGATCATGTCATTGGTGCGGAAACGATTGCTCTCGTTGCCGTTGACCTTCACGATGGTTTCCATCTTTTCGAGATCGACTGAGGT
>VAZS01000062.1 GCA_005884855.1 Alphaproteobacteria bacterium
GGCGAAATTCGCGGACAGGTGACAAAATAGGCATCGAGCCGGCTTACAAGCCGAACAGAAAATGGGCCGGACGCCTAAAGCGTCCGGCCATTCTATTCTCACGCAGATCTAATTGTCACTTCAGCTTGAGCCGGTAGGTCTCATGACAATCGGTGCATTTGGAATTGATGGACTCGTAGGCAACCTTCAGGCTGGCGCCGTCCTTGATCGTGCCCTTGACGTCCGCGATCGCCTTGGCGACGGGAGGTACCTTCGAGTCGAAATCAGCCTTGTTCTGCCAGATCTTCTGCGACGAGCCGTACGTTGAGTTAACCACATCTTCCTTCGGGTTTGTCGCAAACACGGTGGGAATCGTGGGCACGGTTTGTTCGAGCTGCGCGATTGCGTTGTCAATTGCTTTCTGGTCGTAGGGAATTTCGCCCTTTACTGTTTTCTGGATTACCCCGTAGAGACTCTTCGCCTGAGCTCTCATCAAGTTGTCCTGCTTAACGGCGATCTCCTGCTGGGCCATGACAGCCCCGGCGCCGAGCAACAACATCCCCACAACAACAATGGTTCGTATCATCAGCCAGTTCTCCGTCTCATCAATCATTTCCAGACAGAGCCGCGAATATCATTTGCGCAGGCCGCCGCCATGTACGCAGTAGAACATCGCCCGCCGCCATTTATTCCCGCATCGATCGAGATCATAGGCTGTGGCGACGTTGATGCTCGCGGATGGCGATCCAGACCCGCTCGGGCGTCGCCGGCATGTCGATGTGATCGATCTTGTATTCGCGCCACAGGCCGTCGATGATTGCATTGACAACCGCCGGGCAGGAACCGATCGCGCCGGCCTCGCCCGCACCTTTGACGCCCAGCGGATTGGTCTTGCAGGGCACGTTATGCGTCTCGAACACGAATGACGGTCCGTCCGCCGCGCGCGGCAGCGCATAGTCCATGAAGGTGCCGGTAACGAGCTGGCCATCGTTCGAGCTGTAAACGGCCTGCTCCATCAAAGCCTGGCCGATCCCCTGCATCGCGCCACCGTGAATCTGCCCTTCAAGCAGCAGCGGATTGAGCGTCACACCGAAATCGTCGACAATCACGTAGTTGATGATCTTGATGATGCCCGTGACAGGATCGATTTCGACCTCGGCGAGGTGGGTGCCGTTCGGGTAAGTGCCGTCAGCGGAGGTGAATGTTGCGCTTGCGTTCAGCTTCGAGGGATCAACGCCCGGCCGCTTGGCGAGATCGGCAAAGGTGATCAGACGATCGGTGCCGGCGATACGCACTGCACCCTCGCCGATCTCAAGATCGCTGCTGCTGGTTTCCAGCGCTTCGGCGGCGATCTCGCGTAAATTGTTGCCGAGCTCACGGGTCGCGCGCTCGACGCTCACCCCGCCGGTTGGAATCGACGACGACCCGCCGGTGCCGAGACCGGATGCGACCTGATCGGTATCGCCTTGCAGGATATGGACCCGCTCTGGTGGCAACCCGAATTGTTCGGCGACCACTTGTGCATAAGCGGTCTGATGACCCTGCCCGCTCGACTGGGTGCCGATCAAAATCGTGACGTCACCATTGGGATCCAATCGCACATTGGCGGTCTCCTCGCCCATGGTGCCGCAAACCTCGACATAGGTCGCGAGCCCGATGCCGCGAACGAGACCTTGCTTTTTCGCGGCCTTGGCGCGCTTGGGGAATTCCCGCCAGTTGGCAATTTCCATCGCGCGCTTCATATGCGCCGTGAAGTCGCCGGAATCGTAGACCTTGCCTGTCGCGGTCTTGTAGGGCATTGCGCGCGGCGAGATAAAATTCTTGCGCCGGATCGCATCCGGCGTCATTCCGAGCTTACGTGCCGAGGCATCCACCAGCCGCTCGAGCACGTAGGCTGCTTCCGGACGGCCGGCGCCGCGGTATGCGTCAACCGGCACCGTGTGAGTGAACACGGTGCGCACACGGCAATGGAACGCCTGGATATCGTAAAGACCGGGCAACATGCCGGCGCCGCCATGGGGAATATAGGGGCCGAACGTCGACAGATAGGCGCCCATGTCGCCCATCAAGTCGACATCCATCCCGAGAAATCTGCCGTCCTCCGCGAGCGCCATCCGCGCCGTGGTGATGTTGTCGCGCCCCTGCGCGTCGCCCATAAAGTGATCGGAGCGATCGGCCGCCCATTTGACCGGTTTGCGCAACTTGCGCGCGGCAACCGCGATCAAGGCATATTCGCGGTAGGGAAACAGTTTGGTGCCAAAACCGCCGCCGACATCCGGGCAGATCACCCGCATCTTTTCTTGCGGTATTTTCAGTACCATTCCGCAGAGTATTTCGCGCAGCCGATGGCTGCCCTGGCTGCCGACCGTGAGCGTCAGGTGATCGCGCTTGGCGTCGTACTCGCAAACAGCAGCGCGGGTTTCCATGAAGTTGGTGACAACTCGCGGATTGACGATGGATATTTCGGCGACCGCATGCGCTTTTTCGAATGCGGCATCGGTAACCTTCTTGTCGCCGATCGGCACATCGAACAGCACGTTGCCGGGATGATCGGGCCAGACCTGCGGCGCACCCTGCTTCACGGCGTTTGCAGCGCCGATGGCCGCCGGCAGCGGCGTCCAGTTCACCTCGATCGCCTCAATTGCATCGCGGGCCTGGTCGATTGTTTCCGCCACCACAAAGGCGACGGCATCTCCGACATGGCGAACCTCGCCTTCGGCGAGAATGGGATACGGTGGCCCGGTGAAAGGATTGACTTCGAGATTGAACAGACAGGGAAGAGAGCCGAGATCCCTTACGTCCTCGCCAGTCAGGATCATGCCTACACCCGGCAGGCCGCGAGCCTTCGAAGCGTTGATCGTGAAGTTTGCGTGCGCATGCGGCGAGCGTAGCACCAGGGCATGCATCGCCGGCTGCGGCGCGTGATCATCGGTGTAGCGGCCCCTGCCGCGAATGAGTGCATCGTCTTCCTTGCGAAGGACGCTTTGACCTACGCCGAACTTGATGGGAGCCATCGTATCTCCGTTTGCCCGTGGTGACGTCGCGATATATTGCAGCGGATCGCGAGCCAGCGCAAACGGGTTTAGCTGCGAATCAGCGATCTGAGCCAGCTGCTGCCGAACAGCAGCAGGATCGATCCGGTATACGCGATC
Organism: Alphaproteobacteria bacterium; assembly: GCA_005884855.1. GTDB lineage: Bacteria > Pseudomonadota > Alphaproteobacteria > Rhizobiales > Xanthobacteraceae > Bradyrhizobium. The sequence continues at coordinate 3,132 of VAZS01000062.1, forward strand.
GTACCTATGATGATCAGCACCAGAAGCGCGGTCTCGTCGCGCAAAGCACTCAGCTCGGCAAGTTGCGAAACCGCCAGCCTCGCTGTCAGCCATAGCGCCGCCGCCAGTGCGACGCCGGAAACGAGGAACTTCATCATGATCCGCACCAGCGCACGATCCAAATCGAGGTAGCCTGCGCGCGCCGCAAACCCCGTCACCAGCAATAGATTAACCCAGGCGCCGACCGCGGTGGCGAGTGCGAGACCAACCTGCGCCAGCGATCCCACCAGCGCGATTTTTAACGCCACGTTGACGGCAACCCCGATGAGCGCCGCTTTTACTGGTGTTGCTGTATCCTTGCGGGCGTAAAAAGTCGCAACCGCACTGCGGATCAACACGAAAGGGATCAGCCCGATTGCGTAGGCGGCAAGCGTAGCTCCAGCGGCGGCGGCATCGGCTTTGGAGAAGGCGCCGCGCGCGAACATCGCCCGGGTGATGATCTCGGGAACGCTCAGGAACGCGGCGACGAACGGCACCGAAAACAAAAGGGTAAAATTGAAGGCGCGCCGCTGCGACGCGCTCGCGCCGTCGCGATCGCCCGATGTCAGCCGCTGCGACATTTCGGGCAGCAACACCGTGCCGATCGCAATCCCGATGACGCCGATCGGCAGCTGATTTAGCCGGTCCGCATAGTACAGCGCCGACAGCGCTCCTGCCGGAAGAAAGGTGGCAATAATCGTATCGGCGAACAACGCAACCTGAGTCCCCATCGAGCCCACGGTTGCTGGGCCAAGTGCGCGAAAGAAGGCGCGGACTTCCTCGTCGAGCCTGGGCCAGGCGAACCGAGGCAGACCGCCGTGCCGAGCGAGGTCTGAGGCGAGCAAAAAGTACTGCAAGAACCCTGAGATCAAAACGCCCCAAGCCGCGGCGTGGCCCACACTCGGGAAAAAGGCCGCGAGCGCCAAGGTCATCATCATCGACAAATTAAGAAAGATCGATGCTGCCGCAGCGCTGGCGAAGCGATTCATGACATTGAGCATTCCGCCATAGAGCGTCACCAGCGTGATCAGCAACAGATAAGGAAATGTGATCCGCGTCAGCTCGATCGCTAGATGCCGCTGCTGCGCGTCTTCGGTGAACCCCGGCGCGAGCAGAGTCATCGCCTGCGGCATGAACAGCCATGCCAGCCCCAGCAGAATGACTTGGGATAAAAATAGCAGGGTAAAGATGCGATCGGCGAACACCTGGGCGGGCCGCTCGCCGCGCTGGCCATACACATGCGCGTAGGCCGGCACGAACGCGGCGTTAAACGCGCCTTCAGCGAAAATCGCTCGGAAGTGATTCGGCAGCCGAAACGCCACGAAGAACGCGTCCGCCACTGGGCCGGCGCCGAGGATCGCCGCGAGCATGATGTCGCGCGCGAAACCGGTCAGCCGTGAAAGGAGCGTATAGCCGCCGACGGTGAAAATACGACCGAGCATCCGCCGCTTCTACAGCATGGGGCGGCGCTTCAAAACGGCGAAAACAGGTGAATTAGGTGTTTGCCCAAGCTCTTTTCCGAAAACCCGAGCTCCGGTTGCGACATCATGCACCGATCGCGCCGCGCACAGCCTTGATGATTCGTTCCTGCGTCGGTTGATCGAGATAGGCGTGCATCGGCAGGCTGATCACGTCGTTTGAAAGCTTTTCGCTCACGGGTAAGCCAGCATCTGCGACCGGAAAATCACGATAGGCGGTCTGCTGATGCATCGACTTCGGGTAATAGATCGCCGTCGGAATACCCTGCGCCTTCAGCGTGGCGGCAAAGCTATTGCGATCGCAGCCCTGCGGCAGGCGGATGGTATATTGCGCCCACACCGAGGTACAAGCGGCGGCGAGCCG
>VAZS01000229.1 GCA_005884855.1 Alphaproteobacteria bacterium
GCCTTGGCCGCGGTCCAAGGGGTCAGATAATCCTGACGGGTGGCCACGGGTAAGCCAGGATCGCGCCCGAACAGGCGCTTCGCCTCGGCTTGCGCGAAACCCGCAAGCTGCGTCGCCTCCAGGTAGGCCGCGCCGCGGTCGGCGTCCTTGATCTGGCGCTCGATATCGACGCTGAGCACCGGTGGCAGTCCGAAGCGGACATGGATCGCGGAAAGAAGCCGCATTTCCACGGTCTTGTAATCCCCACCGAGCACCACCTTGAACGGCGAGATCATATCCCCGATGACATATTCCGGCGCATCATGAAGCAGCGCCGCCAGCCGCACCCTGGCATCCACGCGTGGCGTTTGCTCGCGCATGACCGCTTCGACCAGAAGCGTGTGCTGGGCCACCGAGAAAATGTGCGCGCCGCTGGTTTGTCCATTCCAGCGCGCTACTCGCGCCAGCCCGTGAGCGATGTCGGCGATCTCGATGTCGAGCGGCGAGGGGTCCAGCAGATCGAGCCGCCGGCCCGACAACATACGCTGCCAGACGCGGGTGGACGGTTTTCTCGCCCTCATTTGGCGGTGAGGCGTGGTGCGCGGTGATTGCCCGCGCATGTGCCGTGACGAAAGCACGTGACCAGATGGTCGTTCACCATGCCAGTGGCTTGCATGAAAGCATAGACGATAGTCGGGCCGACGAACTTGAATCCCCGCGCCGCAAGTTCCTTTGAGATCTTGATCGAGAGCGGCGTCGAGGCCGGCACGGAGGCCGTGGTCTTGAAATGGTTGACCTTCGGTTTGCCATCCAGGAACTCCCAGAGCAATTTGGAAAAGCCAGGACCGTGCTCCATGATCTGCAGATAGGATTTTGCGCTGTTGATCGCGCCCTCGATCTTGGCGCGATTGCGGATGATGCCGGCATCGTTCATCAACGCGTGAACCTTTTTGGCGTTGTAGCGCGCGATCTTCGCCGGCTCGAAATTGTCGAACGCCCGGCGGAAATTTTCGCGCTTGCGCAGAATAGTGATCCAGGACAGCCCGGCCTGGAAACCGTCGAGAATGAGCTTTTCGTAGAGCGCGCGGTCCTCGTATTCCGGCACGCCCCATTCGGTGTCGTGATAGGCCATGTAGAACGGGTCTTCACCCGGCCATGGGCACCGCGTCAAACCATCGGCATGCAGGCGCGCGGACCGGGTCATGCCACGGGCTGCTTCGGTGACGTCAGAACCTCACCCGACTCGGCAAGTTGGATCGCGAGGCCGCCCGAGGTCAGCGGCAATCCGGCCTGCAGCGCATCGGAGGCACGATCGGTTCTGATCAACGCAAGCCCATTGTGACCCGCTGTCGAGCCCATGGTCCCGATGGGCTTATCGCCGGCGAGTATAGTTGCACCCGGTTCGGGCGATGGCCCCTCGACGATGACACGAACCGTTCGGGTGCGCGCGGTGCCGCGATGCTGCATCCGTGACACCACTTCCTGTCCGACATAACAGCCCTTTTCGAAATCGATGCCGTGCAGACGGTCCATGTTGGTTTCGTGCGGAAAAGCGTCACCGTACATGAAATCGAGGCCGCCGCGCGGAACGCCCGATGCGATGCGATGCGCCTCGTAGCCCGCACTGTCGACCAGCTCCGCCCCGATCAGATCGGCCACTTTTTGCGCCAACTCCTCCGGTGCAAGAATTCGCCAACCTAGCGCGATGGTGCGCGGATCGGCGAATGCAAGATCGGGTTTCATCTCGAAATCGCCATCCCAAGCCGCGAGCACGCCTAGGCTATCGGAGAGGTTTTCGATTCCGACTTTGGCTCGTAGTTTGTAGAAACCGAGCTTGTCGGCAAGCGTCTGCGCCAGCGCGCGCGGACAATCGATCAAGAAGCCCCCGCCATGACCGGCCGGTGCTTCGGTTATCAGGAAATCTGCAACGATCTTGCCCTGCGGCGTTAGCAAGGCACCGAATCGGCCGAGCCCGGGCCGAAGCAGCGTGAGGTCCGTGGTGACAAGCCCGTTGAGAAAGTCGCGGGCGCTTTCGCCGCTGACCTTGACCACACCTCGGTCGGGGAGGAACGCTGCTTTCATGTAAAAATCTCTTGCGACATGTTGCTGCGGAACGTAAGCCGCCAAGACTTAAACGACAAGACCCGCGCGCGAAGCCGGTCGACCTACCGGCATGCAGGAAAGTGAACACCAGGAATCATGAGCCTAACCTACGACGTGATTCTGAAGTCGGGCACCGTGGTCAATCAGGACGGCACGGGCGTGCGCGATATTGCGGTCACCAACGGCCGTGTCGCCGCAATCGGTTCGTTTGCACCGGGTTCGGCGGCCGAGGTGATCGACTGCAAGGGGCTGCACATCCTGCCGGGCGTAATCGATACGCAAGTGCATTTTCGCGAGCCCGGGCTGACGCATAAGGAAGACCTGGAAACCGGCTCGCGCAGCGCCGCAATGGGCGGTGTGACAGCGGTTTTCGAAATGCCAAATACCGATCCGCTAACGGTCACCGAGCAGACCTTCAGCGCCAAGGTGAAGCGCGGGCGGCACCGCATGCATTGCGACTTTGCCTTCTTTATCGGGGGCACACGCGACAATGTGGAGGAATTACCGGAGCTGGAACGGGCGCCCGGCTGCGCCGGCGTCAAAGTATTCATTGGCTCATCCACCGGAGCGCTATTGGTCGAGGACGACGAAAGCCTGCGGCAGATTTTGCAGGTGATCAGACGCCGCGCTGCCTTCCATGCCGAGGACGAGTATCGCCTTAATGAGCGCAAGGGACTGCGCATAGAGGGCGATCCGAGATCGCATCCGGTGTGGCGCGACGAACCCGCGGCGCTCGTAGCGACCCAGCGCCTGGTAAAGCTCGCCCAAGAAACCGGCAAGCGGATCCACGTGCTTCACATCTCGACCAAACAAGAGATCGAGTTCTTGCGCGATCACAAGGACGTCGCGTCCTGCGAGGTAACGCCGCATCACCTCACATTGGTGGCTCCCGATTGCTACGAGCGGCTTGGCACCCGCGCCCAGATGAATCCCCCGGTGCGATCGGCCGATCATCGCGAGGGCATCTGGTACGGCATCGAGCAGGGTATCGTCGACGTGCTGGGCTCCGATCACGCCCCGCATACGCTGCAGGAAAAGGCAAAGCCCTATCCGGCGTCACCCTCGGGAATGACCGGGGTGCAGACACTCGTGCCGGTGATGCTTAATCACGTCAGTGCCGGGCGATTGTCGCTGGCGCGCTTTGTCGATCTTACGAGCGCAGGTCCCGCGCGGCTGTTCAATATCGCCTGCAAGGGCAGGATCGCGGCTGGCTATGATGCGGACTTCACCGTGGTCGATCTCAAGCGGAGCGAGACCATCACCGACGAATGGGTGGCCTCGCGCGCGGGTTGGACGCCTTACCATGGCGTGCGCGTAATCGGATGGCCGGTCGGCACCTTCGTGCGCGGCAAGCGCGTGATGTGGCAGGGTGAGTTGGTGGCGGCATCGATTGGCGAGCCGGTGCGGTTCCTGGAGACCCTGAGGGCTTGAGTTTATTGCTTTGGCAAGGTGGTCGAAAATTCGCCGTTGCGGACCCGCAGCGGAAGACCTTCAACGAATTTCGCTACTGCGTCTTCGCCATACGTTCCGACCAGTTCGGCGAACGCCGCAAACAGGCTGGCCTGCGCCAGGCAGTCGCCATCGATGCCATCGTGCCGCGCTTCCGCCCACGCCTCGTTCAGATAGCTCAGCGCTGCCTGTTTTTGTTCGTTGTCGGGCAATGGGCCGCGCGCAGTGGTGAAGGACGCTGGATCGCTCATGAAGCTCGACAGGCTGTGCGCGATCCAGGGTGGAACGCTCGATTACGCGAGGTTTAGCATGTGGCAGGAGGTCGCCTAGCCAGTTCTTTAGGAAAGGTTAACGGCACCCAATAACTATCGCTGTAGCCGGAACCGAACGCCGCAGCAGGTTCTAATTGGCGTAGCGGGCGGTCAGGTCGCGTGAAATCTTCGAGCCTTCCTCGATGTAGCGGCGGATGGCTACGGACGCTGCCGGCGTGCAGCTCCGGTAGGTCTGCTGGAACCCATTATAGCCGCGATTGAAACCCGCGATCATGCGGGCGCGGCGATCGCCTGAGGGGGTTTCGGCATCGATCAGCGCCTGCATTTGGTTGCGCCATTTCGGGCCTTCATTAGTGCCGCAGATACCTCTGAGGTAATGCAGCGTGCCGAGGATTTCGGCCAGACGCTGCAGGTCACCATCGAACGGCGCGGCCGCATCCTGAGCCCGGGAGGGGGCAGAGACGCATGCCGAGAGGAGGATGAGAGCGGCCAGAAGATGCTTGAACATGGACAGCCGTGATATGCCTATTCAATCTGTTGCCGGCAAGGCGGCGCGCTTGAACAAGACTAGACCGCCGCTCAGGCCCGCACCAGCCGCCAGGCCGACTGGATGATCTCAGGCAGGCCGCCGGTCACCTGGAGGTCGTCGATCGCATCGGGTTTAAGCCACCTGAAGTCATCGAGCTCGTCGTTTAAAACCGGTTCGCCCGAGATCCAGCGCGCCGCGAACGAGAGAATAAGATAGTGCCCGCCCCCCGAGGTTCCCGGCACCACCTCGCGCCATCCGGCAAGGCCGACGATGTGGATTTGCAAGGCGGTTTCCTCGTCGACCTCGCGATGCAGCGCCGCGTGCAGCGTTTCGCCGAATTCGACGCGGCCGCCCGGAAGCGAATAAAACCCCTTGGCTGGCGAACGCGCGCGCCGCACCAGCAGGATGTCATCATCGCGAAAGATCGCCGCGCTGACCGCTAATTGGGGATGCGATGGTTGAACGGGGGATGCCAGCGGCATCAGTGGGTCATGATGTAATCGACATCAGCCTCAGCGCCGCCATTGATGATGCCCCCGGCGAGCGCGACGAGTGGTTTGACCCAGCCGGTAGCCTGTTCGGCCAGCGTGGCCCGGGTTTTGTCATGACGGGCCTCGCGCATCGCCTCGCCGACTGCGGTCAGGATCGACGTCATGGCAGTGGTTATATTGTCGAATTCGGCGCGGATGATGGCGTCGGTGGAATCATAGGCCTGGATCGCCAGCTCGCGCCCCTTGAAATTCGACGCCATGAAATGCTCGCGATACGTCAGGGGGTGCCAACCAAGGAAATCCTCGGCGCATTCCGGCATGTCAGGAATCATCTCGAGCAGCATGACAGCTTCGTTGAAATGGTTGAGATAGTCGGTAGCGAGCCCGGTACGGGGATTGATATTGGCCGCACGCAGCTGCGCGGCGCCTACCTGATCAGGGGCTGCCGGGCGCGGTTTCGGGCGATCGGATCGCCGTGGTTTGGAGCCCCTCAATGTCATCATCAGCAGTCTTGATGGTCGGGGTTAAAAGGTACTGAACAGAGGACCATATGGGCAAATAGAATGTGCGGACGCTTCGTCATCACCTCGCCGCCGGCGGCCTTACGGCAGATGTTTGGCTATCTCGAACAGCCGAATTTTCCGCGCAGGCACAACATTGCGCCGACCCAGCCGATCCCCGTAGTTATCCGTGAGAACGGCGTCAGGCGTTTTCGGCTGATGCGCTGGGGCCTGCTGCCGGCATGGGTCAAAGAGCCCGCCAAATTCAGCCTGCTGATCAATGCGCGAGCGGAAACCGTGACGGAGAGGCCAGCCTTCAAGAACGCAATGGAGCGGCGGCGGTGCCTGATCCCGGCGGATGGCTATTACGAGTGGCAAACTGCCGAAAAACGCAAGCGGCCTTGCTTCATCCATCGCCGTGACGGCGCTCCGATCGGGCTAGCGGGGCTGGCGGAAACCTGGATCGGCCCCAACGGCGAGGAGCTCGATACGGTTGCGATTATCACGACGCCGGCAAGCGCCGATCTCGCCATTCTGCATCACCGCGTGCCGGTGACGATCGCGCCCGATGATTTCGACCGCTGGCTCGATTGCGGCGCGCACGATGGCAAGACCGCGACGGCGCTGCTGAGCGCGCCACATGAAGGCGAATTCGTGTGGCACGAGGTCTCGACACGGGTCAATCGCGTGGCCAATGACGATCCGCAATTGATCCTGCCGATGACGCCGGAGGAAAGCGAAGCCGAAGAACAGGGCGCTGTGAAAAAGCCCATGCCTCGCAAGCCTGCGCCGGTCGCATCCGAGGACGGGCAGGGAAGCTTGTTCTGACATCTTCCTTAACTGAGCATCACAGAAATATATTGAGCGCTGCATATTGCAGCAGCATGATGGTCTTTGCATCGACGATGCGGCCCTCGCCGATCATGGTCATCGCCTGATCAATCGCCAGTTCCAGCACCTCGATGTCCTCGCCCTCGGCGGCGAGCCCGCCGCCGCTTCCGATCCTCATGTCGGGTCGATATTCGGCGACAAAGAAGTGAATTTTTTCGCTGACGGAGCCGGGGCTCATGAAGGCTTCGAACACTTTCTCGATCTCGCCAAGCCGGTAACCGATTTCCTCTTCGGCCTCGGCTCGGATCCGCACCTCCGGAGACTCGTTATCCAGCTTGCCCGCAACGGTCTCGATCAAAAGGCCGTCGTAGCCGTTGACGTAAGCCGCATAGCGGAATTGTCGCACCAATAGAACGCTGCGCCGCTCCAGATCGTAGGGCAACAGCGCCGCGGCATTGCCAGGATCGTAGGTTTCCCGATGCTGGGTCTGCCACTCACCATTGGCGCGCCGCCACTCGAACGTGGTGCTCTTCAAAATGTGGTGGTCGTCTGAGAGCAGGCGGACGTTCTTGACGCGGATGCGGTCGGAAACGGTCATGTCATGCCTACGTTTGCAGTTACGGCGTCGGCTCGCGCCCGTCGAGCCATTTGGCGTAGACAACGCGGTCCTGATCGTAATAGCCGAGCGACTCATAGAAAGCGTGGACCTTGGCGTTGTGCCCCCGGACCATGAGCTGTAGCTTTTCAATGCCGCGCTCGCGAAGCCAGTCTTCCGCTGCGCTCATGATCACCCGACCGAAGCCTTTGAAGCGATCATCGGGATCGACAGTAACGTAGTAGACCCAACCGCGATGGCCGTCATGACCGACCAGCACCGACGCGACGAGCGCGCCGTCTTTTCGGCCCAACAGCACCGTTGCGTTCGCTTCCTTGCGCGCCAACGCAATGTCACGACCCGGATCGTTCCAGGGTCGCGTCGACCCGCAGCGCTGCCATAACGCAATGACTTCGGCGATATCGCTGTCTTCAAGCGCCGTGATTGTCAGGCCGCAACTGCTGCTTGCGGAATTCACAGCACCTTCCCTGGGTTCATGATGCCTGATGGATCAAGCATCGCCTTGATGGAACGCATCAACTCGATCGCGACCTTGTCCTTTACCTCAGGCAGTTCATCGCGCTTGAGCACGCCGATGCCATGCTCGGCGGAGATCGAGCCGCCCATCCGCAGCACAATCTCGAATACGAGCGCGTTGACCTCGTGCCAGCGCGCGAGGAAATCCGCGGCATCGCCGCCGACCGGCTGGCTGACATTGTAGTGGATGTTGCCGTCGCCGAGATGTCCGAACGGAACCGGCCGCGCACCCGGAATCAACTTCACGACGGCGGCATCGGCCTGCTCGATGAAATCAGGCACCGCGACCACTGGCACCGAGATGTCGTGCTTGATCGAGCCGCCTTCCGGCTTCTGCGCCGCCGACATTTCGTCGCGCAGTTTCCAGAACGCGCTGCGCTGGGCTAAATTGGCCGCGATCACGGCGTCGTCGACAATTTCATTCTCGAGTCCCTGCGCCAGGATCGATTCGAGTGCGGCCCGAGCATCATCGCGCGACGACGACAACTCCATGAGCACATACCAGGGATGCTTGCTCGCGAGCGGATCGCGGATGTCAATGCCATGATGGATGCTGAAATCCACCGCGATACCGGACAGCAGTTCAAAACTGGTCAGCGTGCCCGCAGCCTCGTTCTGGGATATCGAGAGCAACTTCAGCGCTGCCGCGGGCGATTTCACGCCGACAAACGCTGTTTCCACAGCGTGCGGCTTCGGAAACAGTTTCAGGGTCGCCGCGGTGATGATACCGAGCGTACCCTCGGCGCCGATGAAGAGGTTGCGGAGATCGTAACCGGTGTTGTCCTTCTTGAGCTTGGACAGTGCATTCAAGATGCGGCCGTCGGCGAGCACCACTTCCAAGCCAAGCGCCATCTCGCGCGCCACCCCATAGGCGAGCGCGGTGGTGCCACCGGCGTTGGTGGAGAGATTGCCGCCGATGGTGCAGCTTCCCTCCGCACCGAGCGACAGCGGAAACAGCCGGTCGACTTCGGAAGCGCGCTGCTGCGCGATCTGCAGCACGACGCCGGCCTCGCAGGTCATGGTGTTCGAGGCGGTGTCGATGTCGCGGATCTTGTCCAGCCGCCGCATCGAGACGACCACCTCGCCATTGTGCGGAGTCTGACCGCCGACGAGCCCGGTATTGCCGCCCTGCGGCACCAGCGCGACTCGGTGTTCATTCGCAAGCTTGCAAATCGCAGAAACTTCCGCCGTCGATCCCGGCCGCAGGACAAGCGGCGAGCGCCCGTGAAACAGGTCGCGCTCTTCGGTCAGATATGGCGCGATCTCGGCCGCATCGGTCACAGCATATTTGTCGCCGACGATCTTGCGGAATTGCGCGACCAGTTCGGGCGAGAGCGGCGGGGCTGCCGCCTGCACGATATTGATGTCTGTCTGTTGCTTGCTCATTGCCGCTCTACCGCGGCCCGCCGCAGGCGGTCATTGATCGCTTCGCCGAGGCCATGATCGGGTATAGGCATGACCGCGATCACGCGCGCGCCTTTGGCATCGAGCGCGCGAAGGTATCCGAACAGATTGGCGGCCGCCTCAGTCAGATCGCCACGCTGCGACAAATTCATGACCGCGCTTGCCGCCTCAACTCCAGGCACCGCATTTGGCCCAAACGCCAGCAGCGCTTCTCCACCCTCTATTCTTCGGGCGTTGAGCCGCACCTTCGTGCGCGGCGCGTAGTGCGAAGCCAGCATGCCCGGCGCCAACGGCTGGCCGGTGTCGCTGACGGCATCCTCGGGTGGTTGCGCAAGTGCTCGTCCGAGCACGCGCTCGATCTCGCCGCTTGGCACGCCACCAGGCCGCAGCAGCATCGGTTGCTCGAAGCAGCCGACGATGGTGGATTCGACCCCGACTTCGACCGGCCCGTCGTCGACCACGAGATCGATGCGCCCGCCAAGATCAGTTTGCACATGGGCAGCAGTGGTCGGAGAGACGTGGCCCGAAAGGTTGGCTGATGGCGCCACCACCGGCCCGCCGAACGCACGCAAGATTTCCCGCGCCACCGGGTGCGCTGGCACGCGGATCGCAATCGTATCGAGCCCGGCGGTGGCGAGATCGGCAACTACGCAGCCTTTGCTCTTCGGCAGCACCAAGCTCAGCGGCCCCGGCCAGAAAGCCACGGCAAGCGCCATCGCCGGCGCGTCGAATTGGGCAATCTGTCTGGCAGCCTCGATATCCCTGATATGGGCGATCAGTGGATTAAAGGCGGGCCGGCCTTTGGCCTGATAAAGCCGCGCGACGGCCGCCGCATTGGTGGCGTCGGCGCCTAGGCCGTAGACGGTCTCGGTCGGGAATGCGACCAGCCCACCCTCGGCGAGGCAACGCGCGGCCATCGCAGCGGTGGCCTCGCTGGCGGGCAGAATCGGTGTTTTCAGGCCCACATTCATAGGCGTTAGAGTCCTCAATTCGGCTTCTTGCGGTGTCCGAAACCCAAGGCTATAAGCCGCGTTCTTGTCGGAGTGTGGCTCAGCCCGGTAGAGCACTGCGTTCGGGACGCAGGGGTCGTAGGTTCAAATCCTACCACTCCGACCAAGAAATCATGACGCTTTTGCCTGTTTTCCCGAGCGCTTTCAAGATCACCCGTTATCCCAACAGGCTGAAGCCAGGCTCGACGAATGGCGTTGCGGGGCCTGTCCGAAACGGCCCAGCCCATTCCGGCGAGTGGAATGAACAGGGGCATGTCCGCTCATGACCGATCGGACTACACGGCTGCAAATTAACTCTGTTATTTGGGCGAAGGCGGTCAACTGTGTGCGGTAACGCGCAAAGCGCTGCACGCCCGAGCTTGAGGTCGTAGACTGACTAGTCTGCAAGCTTTCCGCTACGCGCCACCAAGTCGATTGATCTCCCGCTCCTCCTCAGTCATCGTGCTTGGATGTCGCGCACTGGATTTGCGGCGTAAGCGCACTTTCCATCCTGAGAATATTGCGAACTGCTTTTCTGACGTTTCTGAAAATGTTTTCTGTCCCATGACGCTCCACGTTTTTGCCCCAGCTGTTGCTCAAACGCGACAGCTGCCAATCAGCGGCATGATAGCATCGTGCAGCTCTAACCGTACGCACCATGCGATCTCATGGTTCGTGCCGGTTGGTTCGCGGAGGACCACGGATGAACCAGCAATTTCGGCTGCTGACTTTTTTTCTGACGTTAGCGATTTTTCTCGCATTTACGATTGAAGGAAAAGCGTTACCTCGCCACAAGCAAAATCACCGTGCCGAGAAGGTGAGCGGGGTCAAGCATCACCGCGCAGCCGTTAGAAAACGTGGGCACGTCAGGCATGTGGCGAACCGCAAGCCGGTGCGGTCTCCCGATGTAACTCCTCAAAGTGAGATCGCCGCTCCACTCTCCGGAGATCTAGCGGCGATAAAGGACGCGCTCGATCTGGTGCGAAAGGCCAAAGTTACCGAAGCTACTGCGATAGAAAAAAGGATCGGCGATCCGGCTGCCCAAAAACTCGTCGAATGGCTTATTCTGCGACACACGGCTGAAGCGAGTTTCACCCGTTACGCGGGCTTCATTGCCGATAACCCACGCTGGCCCAGCAGCGGCCTGATGCGGCGGCGCGCGGAGGCGCGGCTTTGGGAAGAGCGGAGCAACGCCGCTACCGTTCACGGTTTTGCAGGCGGTCAGCCCACCAGCGCCAAGGGCCGTTTCGCCCTTGCACGGGCGCTGCTTGGCGAAGGCGAACGTGATAGCGCCGCACGCCACGTTCGCGAGGCTTGGCGATCCGAGGAACTGTCGGAACGCTCCGAAGCGGAGGCGTTCGAGATGTTCCGCGACCTGCTCACCAGCGACGACCATCGGGCGCGCATGGACAAGCGTATCGGCGCCAAGGATTTTTCAGGAGCGCTGCGCGCGGCGCGTCGCGTTGGCAGCGAGGACGTTTCGATCGTCAAAGCCTGTGCGGCGGCAACCGCCAACGCGAGCAATGCTCTTGAACTGCTCGATTCCATAGCGACCGATGCGCGCAAGGATCTGGGCTACGCGCTGTGCCGCATTCGTTGGCTGCTGCGCCATGATCGATTCGAGGATGCAACGCGTGTGGTCCTGGCGGCCGCGCCAGAGACAATGGCTTTTCAGGATACAGACGAATGGTGGCGCGAGCGCCGTGTTCTCGCTCGCAAGCTGCTCGATTTAGGTAACTTCCAATCGGCCTATCAGGTCGTGCGCACAGCCGCACTGCCCGCCAACCCGAATTACCAGGCGGAATCTCATTTCGTGCCCGGATGGATCGCACTGCGATACCTCAATGAGCCCGCGGTCGCGAGTGAACATTTCGCCCACATTGATGATGGTTCAGTCAATCCGATCGTGATGGCGAGAGCGTGTTACTGGCGCGGCCGCGCTGCTGAGGCAGTCGGTGAGAACGACAAGATGCGCGCTGAATATCAAACTGCTGCTCGTCATGGCACGGCCTATTACGGGCAGCTTGCACGCGCCAGGCTCGGTCTTGTGGGCATCGAGCTGCGATCCCCGCCGCAGCCTCTCTCGAATGAGAGTCCAGCAGATGAACTCGTGCGCGCAGCTGACATGCTTTACTCGATCAGGGAGCCCGATCTTGTCGTGAATTTTGCGACGGATCTCGCGCACCAGACTGTCGATGCCGGGTCGCTGGCTGCACTTGGCGAGCTTACTCTTCGGCGCAACGATGCGCGCACGATGCTGCAGATCGGAAAAACGGCGCTCGCCCGCGGTTTGGGGTTGGACTTTTATGCCTTTCCGACCATCGGAATCCCGCAGCACAGTCCCATAGGGCCGCAAATCGATACCAGCGTGGTGTATTCAGTGGCACGAACCGAAAGTGCGTTCGATCAGCGCGACAAATCGCCGGCAAACGCGGTCGGGCTGATGCAAGTCACGCCAGAAGCCGGGCGAGACACCGCGAAAAGGTTTGGTGCCACTTACGATTGGGCACGGATGGTCTCGGACCCGGTTTACAACACGCAAATGGGCTCAGCCGAGCTTGCCGCCCTGCTGCGGGAATACAACGGCTCTCATATCCTGACGTTTGCCGGCTATAATGCTGGCCGAGGCCGAGTCAGGCAATGGGTGAAGCAGTACGGTGATCCACGCGATCCCAATGTGGATGCAATCGATTGGGTGGAACGGATCCCATTTGCCGAAACGCGCAATTA
>VAZS01000063.1 GCA_005884855.1 Alphaproteobacteria bacterium
TGCTCGATGGTCTGGCGTATGCGCTCGGTGATGGCCGCCTGCGTCACCGTCAGACGGATAAGCCCGCCGCCGGCATCGCTGACGTCCAAGCTGCGCTGCCCGCTCGATCCAAGCAAGCCTCCGAGTGGCTGCGACAGCTCGCGCAGTTTGGTCAGTGCGTTTTGGACATCGGCGTCCTTGACGCGGACCTCGACGCTATCGGGCCGCGTCGCAAGGCCGGTATAGCCGATCCTGGCTTCGCGCAGGGTCTTGCGCACGTCGTCCCGTATCTGCTCGAGCTTCTCTTTCTTGACATAGTTGGAGTCGACTTCAAGCAGCAGATAGGAGCCGCCCTGCAAATCAAGGCCCAGCACCAGTCGCCGTTGCGCCCACGCCGGCCAACCCTTCACGGTGGCTTCGGGGAAGAAATTCGGAACGGCGCAGAGGCACACCACCAGCGCTGTGAGGATGATCGCCAGCGCCTTCCACCGCGTGAAATACAACATCGAGTTGACCCGTCAATCCAGGAGAATGCCGCGCTTCAAAGGGCTAGCTCGCGGACGTCTCGTCCTTTGAGGTCTCAGCCTTTTCCTTCGCCGGCTCGCCCTTGGCGCGCACCCCTGAGATCATCTGCCGCATTTGCCGCACCCGGACTCCGTCCGAGATTTCGAACTCGATCTGGTCTTCGTCGACCACTTTGGTCACTTTGCCGACCAGCCCACCAGAGGTCACGACGGTGTCGCCACGGCGGATGTTCTTCACAAGTTCGGCGTGGTCCTTCACCTTCTTCTGCTGCGGCCGAAGAATCAGGAAATACATGATCACGAAGATCAGCGCGAACGGCAGCAGCGACATCAACATACTGTTCGTATCGCCGCCGCCCGCGGCCTGGGCAAACGCAGGTGTAATCAGCATTCGGGGAATCCTCGTGAATCGAAATGGACCGGCAACGCGCATCGTGCCGGGCCGGTCCTGGTAAATTCGCGCGGACTATAGCGGCCGCCGTCCCAATTGCAACGCTGCCAGCCCTGTCATTTGCGCCGCTTGCGGCCCCTTTCAAGGCCCGATATGGGTGCGTCGCAAGGAAAGCCAAGGATGTCAAAAAGGCCTCGGAAAACAGCCGCTCGCGGAGCCTCGAAAGTGGGCTCCGCCAAATCGGCTTCCGCCGCGGCAAAACGTCCGACTTCATCGCCAAAGGATGGCGCGGAGCGAATCGCGCGTGCGCTGGAAAGCATCGCGGCGCAGCTGTCGGCGGGATCGCCAGCGCCCGACGCGCTCGACTCATTCGCCACCGCCGACGCCTTTGTGTGGCACCCCAATGGACGGTTGGCGCCGGTGCCGCGCGTCAGCCGGGTCGATCTCGGCCTGCTCAAGGGCATCGACCGGATGCGCGACATCCTGATGGAGAATACCGAGCGGTTCGCCAATGGCCTGCCCGCAAACAACGCGCTGCTCTGGGGAGCGCGCGGCATGGGCAAGTCCTCCCTAGTAAAGGCGGCGCATGCCAGCATCAACGTCGGCCGTAAGCCCGCCGACCGCCTGAAGCTGATCGAAATCCATCGGGAGGATATCGAAACCCTGCCGGCGCTGATGGACCTGCTGCGATCATCCGAGTTCTATTTCATCGTGTTCTGCGATGACCTGTCCTTTGACGGCAACGATGCCTCGTACAAATCGCTAAAGGCGGTGCTGGAGGGCGGCATCGAAGGAAGACCCGAGAATGTGATCCTCTACGCTACGTCCAACCGAAGGCATCTCCTCGCCCGGGACATGATCGAGAACGAGCGCTCGACCGCGATCAATCCCGGCGACGCGGTTGAGGAGAAGGTTTCGCTCTCCGACCGCTTCGGTCTATGGCTCGGGTTTCATCGCTGCAGCCAGGATGAATATCTCGCGATGGTGAAAGGCTATTGCGGTCACTACGGCATCAAGGTCTCGGAAGGGGAACTTGAGCGCGAAGCACTGGAATGGTCGACAACGCGAGGCTCGCGATCGGGCCGCGTGGCGTGGCAATTCACGCAGGAATTGGCTGGAAGGCTGGGTGTCAGGCTGAAGGCTTAACCCGCTCACGCGCCGTTGAGGAATTGAAGAGGGTCAACCGGACTGGACCCTTTGCGGATCTCGAAGTGAAGTTGCGGCGACCCCACCTCTCCCGATTGACCCGATTTGGCAATGATCTGGCCGCGCTTGATCGTGTCCCCGCGCTTCACCATCAGTTCACTCGCATGGGCATATGCGGTGACGTATCCGTTGGTGTGCCGCACCAGAACCAGATTGCCATAGCCCTTGAGTTCGTTTCCGGAATACGCCACGACGCCGTCTTCCGCTGCCTTCACGGGCGTACCTTCGGGCACCGCCAGGTTGATCCCGTCGTTAGCCTTGCCGTTGGTCTTGGCGCCATAGCTCGTGATCACCTTGCCGCGTACCGGCCAGCGGAATGTCGGTAAAGCGCCGGTAGCGTCTGCCGCCTTGACGGGCGTTTCCGCTGAGGGCTCCTCGACTTTGGCTGTCGCTTGGGCCAGCCGCGCGGTTTGCGGCTGCGTAGCGGGCGAAGAAGCGAGGCCCTGAGGCTGATACACCGCACTCGGCGCCACCTGCGCGACCGCGACGCTCCTCGTTTCGGGTACGGTCAACCTGACGCCGAGCCTAAGTTTTGCTTGCGGATCTAGTCCGTTTGCCCTTGCAAGCTCGCTTAGCGATACGTGATTGCGATGGGCGATACTCAACAAGCTATCGCCGCGATTGACGACGTGAATCACCGGAGGTGCGCTGGCTGAAGCGACGGCTTTGCTAGCCGGCGCAGCCACCGCCGGCGCGGCGGCGACAGTCTGGCGCGGAATGACCAACTGCTGCCCCGGCGACAAGGCGCGTGGCCCCCTGTAGCCGTTGGCCTGCAGGATCGCGGCGGTGGAGACGTTATAGCGGCGCGCCAGGATATCGAGCGTATCGCTGGTGCCGACGATGATCGTTGTAGCGGCCTGTCCCGTTCCGTGTGCCGCCGCGACCGAGCGCGGAGCTGCTGTGGCGGTAGTCTCGATCGGACGCGCGGGCGCAGCATACCACCCCGGACCGCGTCCTCCTCCTGCAGATACACCACTGTTCGCGATTTGACGGCTTTGGGGCGTCGAAATGGGCGGCGGCAAGGCTTGGGATTGGTACTGCGCTTGCGGGCGGGAATATTGTGGAAGATCGCGCCGCTCGACCACAGGAGCGGGCACCGAACCGGTGGCTTCAGCTTGCGAAGCAAAGGGATTGGGGAACGAGTTCTGCGAAAAGCGCGTCGACATGTCCGCGCTGCAGCCCGCAAGCCCGAACGATATCAACGCCAGCGCCGCGACGTGCGGAACGCGGCGCGAGCAAAGCAACTCGACGACACGGGACATGGTTACTCACTCGTACGCAACTAACTAGCTTTTGAGTAAACACCTCCCCAGTAAACAACCACTTAACCGCCCGAAGTCCCAAGAAGCCCCGACATCGGACCGCTAAAGCTCGCGGGCAATGCCCGGAAGCGCCGGCACGAAGCGCACGTCAACCAGCTCCTTCTGATCAAAGCCGGTATCCGTCCTGGTAAGCCGGACCAAGGTCTGGACGCCGTGATGCGGGCCGACCGGAGCGATCAGGATGCCGCCGGGCTCAAGCCGTTCTGCGAGCGCATCCGGAATCTGCTCCATCGCCGCCGTAACGATGATCCGGTCAAAAGTGCCAGCGCTGGCCGGGACATCGAAGCCATCTCCAAGGATCACCTCGACGTTATCGTAGCCAAGTTTCGCAAGCCGAGCCCGAGCGTTGTCGGCCAGCGTCCGGTACCGCTCGATGGTCACTACCTGCCGGGAAAGCCGCGACAGAATGGCGGCCTGATAACCGGAGCCTGTGCCGATCTCGAGCACGCGGTGATGCTTCTGCAGCCGCAGCTGCTCCGTCATGTAGGCCACCACAAACGGCTGGCTAATGGTTTGCCCGCAGTCGATGCTGAGAGCGCCGTCCCGATAGGCATCGTCGCGATCAGCCGCCTGCACAAACTCCTCACGCGGAACCTGTTCCATGGAGCGGAGCACTGCCTGGTCGCTCACCCCGCGCCGCCGCAAGGTGAGCTGAAAGATCATCTTTTCCGGCGCTTGTTGACCAGCGGTCATCTCAACGATCTCTCAGCAGCACCTGCTGCTCTGGTACTCTCACGGAAAGTGGAGTTCCCGCATCAACCGAAAATTCTCCCAGAATGCCTGTTCCCCAAGGCGGAACCCGCGTTGATACCTTGGCATTATGGGCGGAGCAATCGAACTTGCTTCTGGTCCGAAGGCGCAAGCTAGCTGACGACATATTCAACACGTTGACATTGCGCCGTTCGACGTTATTTGCGATCCTCGGATCCGGGACGGGCAAGGACATCATCATGACCACGACGCGGCCGCCGGGCGGTTCTGTCTTCCTTGTAGAAGACGAGGTCATGATCAGGATGATGGTCGCCGACATGCTCGAGGAACTCGGCTATAGCATCGCGGCCGAGGCCGGCGAGATCAATGAGGCGATCCGACTGGCGCAAAGCGCAGAATTCGATTTGGCCATTCTCGACGTCAACGTCAACGGCAAGGTGATCTCCCCCGTCGCCGAATTGATCAATGCACGCAATCGGCCGTTCATCTTCGCGACCGGCTACGGCTCCTCGGGGCTTCCGGAAGAATATCGCGATCGTCCCGCGCTGCAAAAACCCTTCCAGCTCGAAACGTTGGCCCGGCTGATCGACAGCACGCTGAAGGCCGCGACCGCCTAACCCCCGGGCTTTCACTATTTCAAAGTAGCCGTCAGCTCTTCCGAAAACTCATCGTCGGTGCGGTCGAGCCGCAGCGGCGTTACCGAAACATAATGCGCCCCCAGTGCCCAGAGATCGGTGC
>VAZS01000064.1 GCA_005884855.1 Alphaproteobacteria bacterium
CCTAGCTGGCGTACTAAGATAGCGCCGGACCGACCTGGAACTCCCATGAACCGCAACAACCCGTCACCGCCTTTGCCCCCGGCCGAACTCCCGCCGGAGGTCCATAGCGGCTTCATGGCTCGTTTTCGCAACTATTTCCTGACCGGTCTCATCGTTGCCGGGCCCATCGCCATCACATTTTATCTGACTTGGTGGTTCGTGACCTGGGTTGACGGGATCGTGCGCCCGTTCGTGCCCATCGCCTATCGGCCGGAGACCTATTTGCCGTTTGGGCTGCCCGGCTCGGGACTCATCGTCGCCGTGATCGCGCTGACGTTGCTGGGTTTCCTCACCGCGAACCTGATTGGCCGGACGCTGGTCGATCTCGGTGAAAGACTGCTCGGACGCATGCCGGTCGTGCGCGCGATCTACCGCGGTCTGAAGCAGGTGTTTGAAACACTGTTTTCGGGACAGGGATCGAGCTTACGCCGAGTTGGGTTAGTCGAATTTCCCTCGCCGGGGATGTGGTCGATCGTGCTGATCTCGCAGTCGCCGAGCGTAGAAATCGAAAACAAGCTTCCAAGCCCCGAGGAGCACATCTCGGTTTTCCTGCCATGCTCTCCGAACCCCACGACGGGCTTCTTCTTCTATGTGCCGAAAAGCAGGATTATCGAAGTCGAGATGACCGCCGAAGACGCCGCGACGCTGATCATGTCCGCAGGCGTGGTGCAGCCCGGCTCGGACCCGCAGAAGAAAATCGCCGCCTTGGCCGGCATGGCTAATGCCGCTCGCATAGCGAATTCAGCCTCCCTGCAGCCACAGCCGGCGAAGGCGGAGTGAGCCTCGCCGTCCTTGCTAGAAATGGAATTTACCGCGTCATTGCGAGAAGCGAAGCGACGAAGCAATCCATGGTCGAGCGAGCTGCGAGATGGATTGCTTCGCGGAGCCTGTCATCGGGCGCGCATTCGCGCGACCCGTTGGCTCGCAATGACCGGAGAGTCCTGGTGGTTACTTCGTCTCAACAGGGCGGCTTGATGCATTGTTCTCAGCCTTCACTGGACACAACGCATACCGGCGTCATTGCGAGAAGCGAAGCGACGAAGCAATCCATGTTTCAGCCGATGCACGATGGATTGCTTCGCTTGCGCTCGCAATGACGAGGATGGTTCGGTGCTTAAGCTCATACAAGCGATTCGTAGAGGTCATTCCACTCGGGATTCAAAGCTTCAATCAGGACCAATTTCTTCGCACGACTGCCTGCCTTGATCTGCTTTTCCCGAACGATGGCGTCGATCATGGTGTCGTGCAATTCGTACCAGACCAACAATTTGCAACTATATTTAGCTGAGAAGCCTTTCAGTAGCCCTTCGCGGTGCTCAAACGCGCGCCGCGGCAGGTTTGCCGTCACGCCGGTGTAAACGGTCCCGTCGCGCCGATTGGCCATGATGTAAACGCACGGCTGTTTCATTTTCGTTTCCAGGACAATCTAGCGGCGTTATAGGGAACTACTGCTGTCATTGCGAGAAGCGAAGCGACGAAGCAATCCATCTTTCAGCGAGCTGCGAGATGGATTGCTTCGCGGAGCCTGTCATCAGGCGCGCATTCGCGCGACGCAATGACGCGAATCACCCCGCGCCGATCAGCGGCAAGGCTTCATCCCGCTCGAACAGATAGAGCAGGCAGCGCAACGCTTGCCCCCGCTCGCCCTTAAGCCTCGGATTGTCTTTCATGATGCGTAGCGCTTCGTCACGCGCCTGCGCGATGAGTTGGGCGTGAACGCCTGGGCGAGCGATGCGATAGCCCGGAAGGCCGCTTTGTCTCACGCCGAGCACGTCGCCTTCGCCGCGCAGCTTGAGATCCTCCTCGGCGATGCGGAAACCATCTGTGGTTTCCCGGATCGCTTTCAGCCGCGCGGCGGACATTTCGTTCAGCGGCTCCTTGTAAAGCAAAAGGCAGGTCGAGGCTTCCGAGCCACGGCCGATCCGTCCACGTAACTGGTGCAGTTGCGCAAGCCCGAAGCGCTCCGCATTCTCGATCACCATAATACTGGCGGCGGGCACATCGACCCCGACTTCCACCACGGTGGTTGCCACCAGCAGCCCGATCTCGCCGGCGGCGAATTGCGCCATCACGCGATCTTTTTCAGGTCCACGCATCTTGCCGTGCACCAGGCCGACTTTTTCGCCAAATCGCGCTTTAAGACTTTCAAAGCGCGCTGCGGCGTCGGTGAGATCAACCATCTCGGATTCTTCAACCAGAGGGCAGATCCAGTACACCAGCTTGCCGGCCTTCAGCGCGCGGCCGACGGCATCGATCACTTCCTGGAGCCGGATGTCGGGCACGGCGCGGGTGTCGATCGGCTGCCGGCCCGCCGGTTTCTCGCGCAATTCAGAAACGTCCATGTCGCCGAAATACGTCAGCACCAGCGTGCGCGGGATCGGGGTAGCGCTCAGCACGAGAACGTCGACCGCTTCGCCTTTCGCGGTCAGCGCCAGGCGCTCGCGCACTCCAAAGCGATGTTGCTCGTCCACAACGGCAAGTGCGAGCGCCTTGAAAGCCACGTCGTCCTGGATTAGTGCGTGAGTGCCGACCAGGAAATCAATTTCTCCCTCGGCAAGCCGCGCCAGGATATCGCGGCGCTCCCGGCCCTTTTCGCGCCCGGTCAGGATCGCGACCCTTAAACCGGCGCTTTCGGCGAGCGGTGCGATCGTCTTGATGTGCTGGCGCGCGAGGATTTCGGTCGGCGCCATCAGTGCAGCTTGCTTGCCCACCTCGGCTACGGCGGCGGCCGCCAACAGCGCGACCACGGTTTTGCCCGACCCGACGTCGCCTTGCAGTAGCCGCAGCATCCGAACCGGCTGGTGCAGATCCTGCGTGATGGCGGCGGCCGCTTGGCGCTGAGACGGGGTTAGCGCGTAAGGAAGCGCATCGATGATCTTGCTGCGGAGATGACCGTCACCGGCATGACGATCGCCGGCGGGACGCCGAAGCTGTGCCCGCACCAACGCCAGCGCCAATTGACCCGCCAGCAATTCGTCGAAAGCGAGCCGAGACCAGAACGGACCCTCGGGCAAGATGTCGGTCAGCTCGACTGGGATGTGCACGCGGTTGAGTGCTTCGGCGAACGGCGGAAATTTGCAGCGACGTATCACCTCCGGACTGATCCATTCTGGCAAATGCGGCAGCTTCTGCAGTGCCTGCGCAACAGCACGCCGCACCGAACCCAGCGCCAGGCCTTCCGTCAGCGGATAAACCGGATCGATGCCTGAGAGTTTTGCGAAGCCCGCTTCGTCCACCACGCGGTCGGGATGCACGATCTGCGGTATTCCATCGAACATCTGCAGGGTGCCGGAGACATAGCGCTTGGTCCCAACCGGCAGCAGTTTTTCGACATAGCCCGGCTGGGCGCGAAAATAAGTCAGCACCACATCGCCGGTCTCGTCGCTGGCATAAACCAGATGCGGCGCGCGCGGGTTACGACCCGGCACTGGCCGGTGCCGATCCACCGTAACCTCCAGCGTCACCACGGTTCCCGGGATGGCGTCACGGATTTTTGGTCGCGCGCGGCGATCGATCACGCTGGCCGGCAGGTGCAGCAACAGATCGAGGATTCGTGCGGTGTCTTCCCGGTCGAGCAGATGCCGAAACAGCCGGTCCTGCTTCGGCCCAATACCGGCAAGGCTGGTGATCGGCGCAAACAGCGGATTGAGCAGAGGAGGGCGCATCAGAGGACTCGCGAGATTTGACCGATGGTCGATGCATTTTGGCGCGAATGCAATGCGAGAACAGGGGAACAAATCTCCGTCATGCCCGGGCGAGGCGACGAAGCTTTGCTTAGCGCCGATGTCCCGGGCATCCACGGCTTGCTTTCTGGCGGGCTATAGGACGTGGATGGCCGGGACATCGGCGCGAAGCAAAGCTTCGTCGCCTCGCCCGGCCAAGACGAGTTAGCAGCGTGATCCCTCAGGAACGAAAGCAAGCGTACAGCGGAATTACGGTGACAGTGCACTGAATTGACCCCGCGCGTGCTCGCTGGGATTTGCTCCATGGCTCTCTCGCAGCGTAATGGTTCGCTCATCCGCGCTACGCCTTTCTGAACCAGGCACGTCATTCCGGGGCGCGCGCCAGCGCGAACCCGGAATCTCCGCTACAACTTCCGGATTCCGGGTTCGACGCTCCGCGTCGCCCCGGAATGACGATTTAGGGATGACGGCAATGACGTAGAATTCGGTGACAGTGCACTGAACTGAATTGACCCCCCGCGTCCTCGCTGGGATTTGCTCCATGGCTCTCTCGCACCGTAATGGTTCGCTCATCGGCGCTACGCCTTGTCTGAACCAGGCACGTCATTCCGGGGCGCGCGCCAGCGCGAACCCGGAATCTCCGCTACAACTTCCGGATTCCGGGTTCGACGCTCCGCGTCGCCCCGGAATGACGATTTAGGGATAACGGCAATGATGTAGTGCCCGAATGGCAACTGCCTGGCGGGCAAATCAA
>VAZS01000065.1 GCA_005884855.1 Alphaproteobacteria bacterium
AAACCATCGTCACCGGTGTTGAGATGTTCCGCAAGCTGCTCGATCAGGGTCAGGCCGGCGACAACATCGGCGCGCTGCTGCGCGGAACCAAGCGCGAGGAAGTCGAGCGCGGTCAGGTTTTGTGCAAGCCGGGTTCGGTGAAGCCGCACACCAAGTTCAAGGCCGAGGCTTACATCCTCACCAAGGAAGAGGGCGGACGTCATACCCCGTTCTTCACCAACTACCGCCCGCAGTTCTACTTCCGCACCACCGACGTGACCGGTGTCGTGCACCTGCCCGAAGGCACCGAGATGGTCATGCCGGGTGACAACATCGCGATGGAAGTGCACCTGATCGTGCCGATCGCAATGGAAGAAAAGCTTCGCTTCGCCATCCGCGAGGGCGGCCGCACCGTCGGTGCCGGCGTCGTCGCCAGCATCATCGAGTAACAAACCATCCGTCGTCGTGCCCGGCCTTGTGCCGGGCATCCACGACTTCTTTTTTAGACGTGGATGCCGGGACAAGCCCGGCCATGACGGAACAGAGAGACAATGGCAATGAACGGCCAGAATATTCGCATACGTCTCAAGGCGTTCGATCATCGAATTCTCGATTCCTCGACGCGTGAGATCGTAAACACGGCGAAACGGACCGGTGCTCAGGTTCGCGGACCCATTCCGCTGCCGACCCGCATCGAGAAGTTCACCGTCAACCGTTCGCCGCACGTTGACAAAAAGAGCCGCGAGCAATTCGAGATGCGCACGCACAAGCGCCTTCTCGACATTGTCGATCCGACCCCGCAGACCGTGGACGCGCTGATGAAGCTCGATCTCGCCGCGGGTGTTGACGTCGAAATCAAGCTCTAACTTTTAGCTCCCGTCCGAAGACAAGCGGACAGAAAGAACAGGAAGCACGCCGATGCGCTCCGGAGTGATCGCACAAAAGGTCGGGATGACGCGGGTCTTTACAGAGGCCGGTGAACATATCCCTGTGACCGTGCTGAAACTGGGCAACTGCCAGGTGTTGGGCCACCGCACGACCGAGAAGAACGGTTATGTCGCGCTGCAGCTCGGTTCGGGCACGCGCAAGACCGTCTATCTGCCAAAGGCCGAACGCGGCCAGTTCGCCGTCGCCAAGGTCGAGCCCAAGCGGAAAGTGGCCGAATTCCGGGTATCGGAAGACGCGCTGATCCCGGTCGGCGCTGAGATTCAGGCCGATCATTTCGTCGTCGGCCAATTCGTCGACGTCACCGGTACTTCCGTTGGTAAGGGTTTTGCCGGCGGCATGAAGCGCTGGAATTTCGGCGGGCTTCGCGCCACCCACGGCGTCTCGGTATCGCATCGGTCGATCGGTTCGACCGGCGGACGCCAGGATCCGGGCAAGACTTTCAAGAACAAGAAGATGCCGGGCCACATGGGCGTCGACCGCATCACGACGCTCAATCTGCGCGTGGTGCAGACAGACGTTGCGCGCGGCCTGATCCTCGTCGAGGGCGCGGTGCCGGGCTCCAAGGGGGGATGGATCGCGGTGCGCGATGCCGTGAAGAAGGCATTGCCGAAAGACGCGCCGAAGCCTGGCAAGTTCCGCCTGGCCGATGGCGGCGGTGAGCAGGCAGCGTCAGCTCCGGCCGAGCAGGAGGGCGCGTGAGATGGAATTGAAAGTCACAACCCTTGAGGGCAAGGCGGCCGGTTCGGTTCAGCTTTCGGACGAGATTTTCGGGCTCGAGCCGCGCAAGGATATCATTCAGCGCTGCGTGCAATGGCAGTTGGCCAAGCGCCAGGCCGGGACCCACAAGGCCCAGGGCCGCGCGGACGTCTGGCGCACCGGCAAGAAGATGTACAAGCAGAAGGGCACCGGCGGCGCGCGTCACGGCTCGGCCCGTGTGCCGCAGTTCCGCGGTGGTGGCCGCGCGTTCGGCCCGGTCGTGCGTTCGCACGCGATCGATCTGCCAAAGAAGGTTCGTGCCTTGGCGCTTCGGCATGCGCTTTCGGCCAAGGCAAAGGACGGCGGGCTGGTCGTGATCGAATCGGCGAAGCTCGACGCTGCCAAGACCAAGGCGCTGATCGGACATTTCTCAGGTCTCGGGTTGACCAACGCGCTGATCATCGATGGCGCCGAGCTCAACAACGGCTTCGCCACCGCCGCGCGCAACATTCCGAATATCGACGTGCTGCCGATCCAGGGCATCAACGTCTACGACATTCTGCGTCGCCAGAAGCTGGTGCTGACCAAGGCGGCGGTCGATGCGTTGGAGGCGCGGTTCAAATGAAGAATATCGATCCGCGCTATTACGACATCATCGTTTCTCCGGTCGTGACCGAAAAGGCGACGCTTGCCTCCGAACACAACAAGGTCCTGTTCAAGGTCGCGAGCAAGGCCACCAAGCCGCAGATCAAGGAAGCCGTCGAGAAGCTGTTCGACGTCAAGGTAAAGAGCGTGAACACCCTGGTGCGTAAGGGCAAGACCAAGGTGTTCCGCGGCAATTTCGGTTCGCAGTCGGATGTGAAGCGCGCGATCGTGACCCTCGAAGAGGGCCACCGCATCGACGTCACCACCGGGCTATAAGGCGATACGACCATGGCACTGAAAACATTCAACCCGACGACACCAGGCCAGCGCCAGCTGGTGATGGTCGATCGTTCGGCGCTCTACAAGGGCAAGCCGGTCAAGGCGCTGACCGAGGGCAAGCATTCCTCGGGCGGTCGCAATAACACCGGCCGCATGGTCGTGCGTTTCCGCGGCGGCGGCCACAAGCAGTCGTATCGCGTGATCGATTTCAAGCGCACCAAGGTCGATATGCCTGCGACCGTCGAGCGGCTAGAATATGATCCGAACCGGACCGCGTTCATTGCGCTCCTGAAATATACCGACGGCACCCAGGCCTATATCCTCGCGCCGCAGCGCCTGGCCGTCGGCGACAGCGTGATCGCCGGCAACCATGTGGACGTGAAGCCGGGCAATGTGATGCCGCTCGGCAACATGCCGATCGGCACCATCATTCATAATGTGGAATTGAA
Source organism: Alphaproteobacteria bacterium (assembly GCA_005884855.1). GTDB lineage: Bacteria > Pseudomonadota > Alphaproteobacteria > Rhizobiales > Xanthobacteraceae > Bradyrhizobium. The sequence continues at coordinate 2,997 of VAZS01000065.1, forward strand.
GATCGGAAAGGGCGGCCAGCTCGCGCGTTCCGCCGGCACCTATGCCCAGCTCGTCGGCCGCGACCAGGATTACGTAATTATCCGCCTGAATTCGGGCGAGCAGCGTCTGGTTCACGGCCGCTGCACCGGCACCATCGGCGCCGTATCGAACCCGGACCACATGAACATCTCGATCGGAAAGGCCGGTCGTAATCGCTGGCTTGGCCGCAAGCCTCATAATCGCGGCGTCTCCATGAACCCGGTCGATCATCCGCACGGCGGCGGCGAAGGCCGCACCTCCGGCGGCCGTCATCCGGTGACCCCATGGGGCAAGCCCACCAAGGGCAAGAAAACCCGTTCGAACAAGTCGACCAATCGATTCATTCTCATCAGCCGCCACAAGCGGAAGAAGTAAGGAACGCCGGACATGGTTCGTTCAGTCTGGAAAGGCCCGTTCGTCGAAGGCTCTCTGCTCAAGAAGGCAGATGCCGCGCGCGCGTCCGGCCGTCATGACGTCATCAAGATCTGGAGCCGCCGCTCGACCATTCTGCCGCAATTCGTCGGATTGGTGTTTGGCGTCTACAACGGCCAGAAGCATGTGCCGGTATCGGTCAACGAGGAAATGGTGGGCCACAAGTTCGGCGAGTTCTCGCCGACCCGGACCTTCCACGGCCATTCTGGCGACAAGAAAGCCAAGAAGGCTTGAGGACTGAGCGATGAGCAAACCAAAGCGCGAACGGATCCTCCCGGACAACGAGGCCAAGGCAGTCGCCCGGATGCTGCGCGTGAGCCCGCAGAAGCTCAATCTTGTCGCGCAGCTTATCCGCGGCCGAAAGGCTTCGGCCGCGCTCGCCGACCTGCAGTTTTCGCGCAAGCGCATCGCGGTCGACGTCAAGAAGTGCCTGGAATCGGCGATCGCAAACGCCGAGAACAATCATGACCTCGATGTCGACGATCTGATTGTGTCCGAGGCGCATGTCGGCAACGGCATCGTCATGAAGCGTTTCGCACCGCGCGGCCGTGGCCGCTCGGGCCGTATCTTTAAACCATTCTCGCAGCTGACGATCGTCGTTCGTCAGGTCGAGGCGAGCGCTTAAAAGGGGGCGGGAGAGAGCGATGGGTCAGAAGATCAATCCAATCGGGCTGCGTCTCGGCATTAACCGGACGTGGTATTCCCTTTGGTTCGCCGGCAAGAACGAATACGGCAAGCTGCTGCACGAGGATGTCAAAGCTTCTGACGTCGTCATCAACATCGTCGAGATCCGCAAGCCCGAACTGGACGCCACGCTGGTTGCCGAATCGATCGCGCAACAGCTCGAGCGTCGTGTCGCGTTCCGCCGCGCCATGAAGCGCGCGGTGCAATCGGCGATGCGGCTCGGCGCCGAAGGCATTCGTATCAACTGCTCGGGCCGTCTCGGCGGCGCCGAAATCGCGCGGATGGAGTGGTATCGCGAAGGCCGCGTGCCATTGCATACGCTTCGCGCGGACATCGACTACGGGGTGGCGACCGCGTTCACCACGTTCGGCACCTGCGGCGTCAAGGTCTGGATTTTCAAAGGTGAAATCCTTGAGCACGACCCGATGGCCCAGGACAAGAAAATGGCTGAGGGCGACACTGCGCGGCCGCGTCGCGACGCCGCTTGAAGCGATTTTGAGAAGGTTTGAGGGCGTAAGCCATGATGCAACCAAAGAAAACGAAGTTCCGGAAGGCGCATAAGGGCCGGATCCACGGCACCGCGACCTCGGGCGCGTCGTTGTCGTTCGGTCAGTTCGGCCTGAAGGCGATGGCCCCCGAGCGGATCACCGCGCGTCAGATCGAAGCCGCGCGCCGCGCGCTGACCCGGCACATGAAGCGCGCCGGCCGGGTCTGGATCCGCATCTTCCCGGACGTCCCGGTATCCAAGAAGCCCGCCGAAGTGCGCATGGGCTCCGGCAAGGGCACCCCGGAATTATGGGTGGCGCGGGTGAAACCGGGCCGCGTGATTTTCGAAATCGATGGCGTCACGGTGCAGACGGCGAAAGAAGCCCTGTCGCTCGCGGCCGCCAAACTGCCGATCAAGACGCGCTTCGTTGCGCGCATCGCGGAATAGGGAAGTGGTCATGGCCGAGATGAAAACCTCCGATATCCGTGCGATGAGCCCCGATCAGATGGACGACGCCGTCCTCAATCTGAAAAAGGAACGCTTTAACCTGCGCTTTCAGCGCGCCACGGGGCAGTTGGAGAACACCTCCCGCTTGCGTGAAGCGCGCCGCGATATCGCCCGCATCAAGACCATTGCCGCGCAGCAGCGCGCGAAGAAGAAGTAAGGGGCTTAAAATGCCAAAACGTACGCTTCAGGGCGTGGTCGTCAGCGACAAGCAGGCCAAGACGGTTGTGGTGCGCGTCGATCGCCGCTTCACCCATCCGATCTACAAGAAGACGATTCGCCGCTCGAAGAACTATCACGCGCACGATGAGAACAACGAGTTCAAGCCGGGCGACATGGTGTGGATCGAGGAGAGCAAGCCGATCTCGAAGTTGAAGCGCTGGACCGTGGTCCGGGGCGAACAGAAGAAAACGGCCTGAGGTCGGTTCGGCATCGCCGAACGGACATTCGGGATAATTTAGGCGCAACTTTGCGCATCAGAAAGAGGACGAGGTGCATCAATGATTCAGATGCAGACCAACCTCGACGTGGCCGACAATTCAGGCGCACGCCGTGTCATGTGCATCAAGGTGCTTGGGGGCTCCAAGCGCCGCTATGCCACCGTGGGCGACACCATTGTGGTGTCGATCAAGGAAGCAATTCCGCGCGGCAAGGTGAAGAAGGGCGACGTCATGAAGGCGGTGGTGGTGCGGGTTCGCAAGGACATCCGCCGCGCCGATGGTTCCGTCATCCGTTTCGACCGCAACGCCGCCGTGCTGATCAACAATCAGTCGGAGCCGGTTGGCACCCGCATTTTCGGGCCGGTGCCGCGCGAGCTGCGCGCCAGGAACCACATGAAGATCATCTCGCTTGCGCCGGAGGTGCTGTAATGGCTGCCAAGATCCGGAAAGGCGACAAGGTCATCGTGCTGTCCGGCCGCGACAAGGGCCGTACCGGCGAGGTGTTCGAGGTGCGTCCCGACGACCACAAGGCGCTGGTGCGCGGCGTCAACCTCGTCAAGCGTCACCAGAAGCAGAGCCAGGCGCAGGAGGGCGGCATCATTTCAAAGGAGTCGCCAATCCACCTGTCCAACATCGCGATCGTCGGCAAGGACGGCAAGCCGACCCGCGTGGGCTTCAAGATTCATGCGGATGGCAAGAAGGTACGCGTTGCCAAACGCACGGGAGCAGAGATCGATGGCTGAGACCGCATACGTGCCGCGCCTGCGCGCGGAATATGATCAGAGCATCCGTGGCAAGCTGAGCGAGCAGTTCGGCTACCGTAACGTCATGCAAGTGCCGCGGCTGGACAAGGTCGTGCTCAACATGGGCATCGGCGAGGCGGTTAACGACCGCAAAAAAGCCGAGCTGGCGGCAGCCGATCTGTCGCTGATCGCTGGCCAGAAGGCGGTTGTGACCTATTCGCGCGTCGCGATCGCGACCTACAAGCTACGTGAAAACCAGCCGATCGGCTGCAAGGTGACGCTGCGCAAAGCCAAGATGTACGAGTTCGTCGACCGCCTGGTGAACGTTGCGCTGCCGCGCGTGCGCGACTTCCGCGGGCTGAACCCGAAGAGTTTCGATGGCCGGGGCAATTATTCGCTCGGCATCAAGGAACACATCATTTTCCCCGAAATCGACTTCGACAAGGCCGGGGAAACGTGGGGCATGGACGTGACGGTATGCACCACCGCCCGCACTGACGACGAGGCGCGCGCCTTGTTGACCGCATTCAATTTCCCGTTCCGGCAGTGAGACGCTGACAAGCCTCTCAAACGCGGAAACCCAGGAGCCAAGCATGGCAAAGAAGAGTTCGATCGAGAAGAACAACCGGCGCAAGCGGATGACGAAGAACGCCGCCCCAAGGCGCGCGAAGCTGAAGGCGATCATCGCGGACAAAAAGAAGCCGATGGAGGAGCGGTTCGCGGCGACGCTGAAGCTTGCCGAGATGCCGCGCAATTCGTCGGCAACCCGCATCCGCAACCGCTGCGAAATGACGGGACGCCCGCGCTCGAATTATCGCAAAAACAAGCTCAGCCGCATCGCGCTGCGCGAACTCGGCTCCAAGGGCCTGGTTCCCGGGCTTGTGAAGTCGAGCTGGTAAGGAGGATCGTCAGATGTCAACGCACGATCCGATCAGCGATCTCATCACCCGCATCCGCAACGCGCAGATGCGCGCCAAGTCCAAGGTCTCTACGCCGGGCTCCAAGATGCGCGCCAGCGTGCTCGAGGTGCTCAAGTCCGAAGGCTATATCCGCGGCTACGCCAGCGTCGAGCATGCTTCCGGCCGTAGCGAGCTTGAGATCGAACTGAAGTATTTCGACGGCGAGCCGGTTATTCGCGAGATCGAGCGGGTGTCGAAGCCGGGGCGGCGGGTTTATGCCTCGGTGAAGAGCCTGCCGCGCGTGAACAACGGTCTTGGAATTTCGGTGTTATCGACGCCGAAGGGAATTATGGCCGACCACCAAGCGCGGGACGCGAACGTGGGCGGCGAAATTCTCTTCACGGTGTTCTGAGAAAGGGATCAGCATGTCACGGATTGGCAAGCGGCCTGTAACGGTACCGTCGGGCGTCACCGCGTCGGTCGAGGGACAGACCGTCAAGATGAAAGGGCCGAAGGGCCAGCTTCAATTCGTCGTACACGACGACGTCGAGGTGAAGTTCGAAAATGGCGAGGTCAAAGTCGCACCCAGGGTCAAGACCAACCGCGCGCAGGCGATGTACGGCACCGCGCGCGCGCAGGTGGCGAATCTGGTTGCCGGCGTCACCAAGGGTTTCGAGAGGAAACTGGAGATTACCGGCGTCGGCTACCGTGCCGCGCTTCAGGGCAAGAACCTGCAGCTCGCGCTCGGCTACAGCCACGACGTGGTCTACAAGATCCCGGAAGGGATCGCGATCACGGTGCCGAAGCCGACGGAAATCGTAATCGTCGGCAACGACAGCCAGCGCGTCGGCCAGGTCGCGGCCGAAATCCGCAGCTACCGTCCGCCGGAGCCTTATAAGGGCAAGGGCGTGAAATACGCCGACGAATTCATCTTCCGCAAGGAAGGCAAGAAGAAGTAACGGAGCCGGTCATGTCGAGACTCAAGATTACGAATGCCCGGCGCAAACAACGCGTGAGGCTGTCGTTGCGCCGCTCCGCCGGGGGTCGGCCGCGTCTGTCGGTGTTCCGCTCGTCGAAGCACATTTACGCCCAGGTCATCGACGACCTGAAAGGCGAGACGCTGGCGTCGGCCTCTTCGCTCGAGAAGACACTGCGCGAGCGCGGCAATACCGGTGCCAACATCGACGCAGCGAAGGCGGTCGGCAAATTGCTGGCCGAACGTGCGGTGAAGAACGGCGTCACCGAAGTGGTTTTCGATCGCGGCGCCTATCTTTATCACGGGCGGGTCAAGGCGCTCGCGGATGCTGCGCGCGAAAGCGGACTGAGTTTCTAACTGGATGAATGGACACAAGGGCAGGGGCTCTGACCTCTCAAGTCTTTTAAGGATCGGAAAACACCATGGCAGGTGAACGCGAGCGCGGTGGCGGCCACAGGGGCGGCCGGGAAGAACGCGACAGCGAGTTCGTCGACAAGCTCGTCCACATCAATCGTGTGGCGAAGGTCGTCAAGGGCGGCAAGCGCTTCGGCTTTGCGGCGCTGGTCGTGATCGGCGACCAAAAAGGCCGGGTCGGTTTTGGCCACGGCAAGGCGCGCGAAGTCCCCGAGGCGATCCGCA